>NZ_CP073097.1 GCF_030503735.1 Corynebacterium tuberculostearicum
GCTTGCTGACCATTCTGTTGGGGTTTATTGCCCTTGCTGCGTTACCGGTTGAGCTCGCAACCGGCAGCGCCCTATCGGGCAAACTCGCCGCTGCAGTGGTGGTCACAGTGATTTGGTGGGCGCTGTTTTATTCGACCGTGCACGTGCGTGATATCGCAGCGCAATTCGCCACTTGTGGAGTTTCAATGCTGGTCGCGGTCTTGGCAGCGGCTTCTGAGGAAGTCATTTGGCGCGGGTACTTTACAGCAGTCCAAACTCCTGCGCCAGGTGATTGGCTCGCGTTCGCATGGCTCGTGATCGGATTTCTCGCCATACATATGTACGGCATCAGTGTAGCCAAATTCCGTTTCTTGTTGCTTTTCACGGCGATCGTCGTTGCATGCACGATTCTGTTCGGTTTGATGACTGCAATCATCTTCCACGTCGTCAACAATGTGCTCATTGACACACTCGCAAACAAGCAGCTACGGGGCTCCATGCCGGTGGATTAGGGCGGTAGAAAGGCAGGCCACCAGTCCGTGCGCTGTTTTCGCGGGATCGAAGGGGTAGTAGTCGCGGCCCGTGTACCAGGGGTCCGTCGGCGGCACGGGCGCTCCGCCGGTGTTGGTGGCCATGCCGTTGTAGGGAATGTCGTTGAGCGCGTCGCGGTCGATAGCGTAGGCCACCGCGCGGCGCACATCCGGATCGTCGAACGGGGCCCGCGCGTTGTTTCAAACTGAGCAGCATCTCGCCGTTCGTGGTGCTGACCTCCACCCCGATCGCCTCCGGCAGCGTCTCGATCAATTCTGGCGCCTGCATCGACCACACCACATCAATATCGCCCACACGCAGCGCGCTGACCGCGGACACGGCATCGGCGAAGTAGCGGATCGCCGCGTCGCGCTGGGCGGGAGCACCCCAATAATCCTCCCGCTTGGCGAACTCGATGGTGCTGTTGCAAAGTTGGGGCAGTAGAAAGACCGGCGTGAAATAATCACGGCCATGGGCATCTTCTCCGGTCGGCATTTCCCCCGTGACATCATCCTGTGGGCGGTGCGGTGGTACTGCCGCTACGGGGTGAGCTACCGCGATCTCGAAGAGATGATGACCGAGCGGGGTGTGCCAGTCGATCACACCACGATTCTCACCGCTGGGTGCAGAAATACGCCCCTGAGCTGGATAAGCACACTCGGTGGTACCGGCAGGTACCCGACTGGCAGGCCCGATCCTGGCGGGTGGATGAGACCTATATTCGGGTCGGCGGCACGTGGTGCTATCTCTACCGGGCTATTACCGCCGGTGGGCAGACCTTAGACTTCTACCTCTCACCAAAACGGAATGTGGCTGCGGCCAAGCGTTTCCTGGCCAAGACGCTGCGATCGAATACGACAGCCGGGTCCCCGCGGGTAATTGATACAGATAAGGCACCCTCCCTGGTCAAGGCGATCTCCGAGCTGAAGGCGGAGGGAATCTGCCCTCAGACGGTGGAGCACCGTCAGGTGAAATACCTGAACAACGTTCTCGAGGGAGATCATGGCCGGTTGAAACGAATCCTGGGACCGAAGGGGGCGTTCAAAAATCGGACGTCTGCCTACCGGACGTTGAAAGGGATGGAAGCGATGCATTCATTACGGAAAGGTCAGGGCACGATGTTTACTTATGGGCACCCCAATCCGGACGCGGTGATCGTCAACCGGGTCTTCGAGACGGCCTGAGAACGCCGGCACGCAGCGGCCATCAGGAAATGAGAAACTGGGTCGTCTCGGCTCTCCGCCCAACTTTGCAACAGCACCAAATAAAGAACCACTGGACCATTACGGTTTCGGCAGCTTGATGAGTGCCATGTCCAGGGCTACCTAGGGTGGGATTGCTCGCAGGTTTAGGCGCCCATAGCGCGGAGGAAGTCACCGAGAAGTACATGTCCGCGTGGCGGCCTTCTTTTATCCCAGGGGCATGGTTAGGACGTGGGCGCGGGTGGCGGGGTTCCAGCGGATGAATCCGATGGTGGAAAGTTCCGCCATGAGGTCGGCGGTGGCGTTTTTGGGCAGGTCCCCGTCTTTGTCGAGTTGGGCGGGGATGAAACCGCCGTAACCGGTGTTGCCGAGATGGTGGATGCGTACCAGGGTGTTCATCCAGTCATCCAGGATGTCCTCGGGGGAGCGGGTGGGGTCTTCGGCGGCGGCCTCTTCGGCCTTTTCCCTGTATTTCCACACGGGGAACGGGAGGAAGTCCTCGACGTTTTTGCGGGTGGTGTCGACTGTGGAGCGAAATGGTGACGGTGCCGCGGGCGCGGGGGCCGGCGTCTCGGGCAGGGGGATGGGGGTGAAGTGAACTGCTCCCCATTAGTTGGACTGAGAAATCAGTTACCGACTAGTGGGGAGCAGTTTTCATTGAGAGCGCGAAGTTCGCTGAATGAGCATCAGCGTGAGCAGTTGGTTGAACTATTTGAGCAAGGCATGGGCTATCAAGCTGCTGCGAATGCTCTTGGTGTCTCCAAGTACGCCGCCCGTAAGTTCTGTCGGCGGTTTAAGCAGCATGGCAGGCTATGTCTTGTGGAGAAACCGACTAAGCAGCAGTATTCGTTCGACATTAAGAAGGAAGTTATCCAACGCCACCTAGCTGGTGAGACAGCGATGGATCTTGCGCGCGAGTTTGGCCTGTCATCAGAGCAACTGGTCGGCGGGTGGTCGTTGCGATGGCGTAAAGGTGGCGATGAGGCACTCAAGCCGAAGCCGAAGGGCAGGCCCAAAGGCTCGGTCGTATCGAAGCCGCTGTCGGAGGAAGCGAAGCTGCGTCGCCAGATCGCACGGTTGGAAGCAGAAAACGCATATCTAAAAAAATTGCGGGACTTGAGGAATCAGGGACGCGCCTGAAAGTCCAGGCGATTGTCATCCTCAAGTCACAGCATCGTCTGCAATACCTTTTGGATGCGGCAGGCATGCCGAGATCAACGTTCTTCTACCACCAGAAACGACTCAGCGAGCCGGATAAGCACGCGACGCTCAAAGACGCGATCCGGGAAAGCTTCGAGCTTTGAGGCGGAAGCGGAACGTGCCGGCCTTGTCGGTGTAGATCTCGAACTTTCCAGCCATGACAGTCATCCTTTGCGCGTGGAGAGGGCGTGATGGATGTGGATGCTGCCTCCCGTAGGAGGCGTCCGCACGGCCTGGAGAACCCCTCTGCACGGTGCGCGAAGCGGCGTCACCCCACGCAGTCACGGGGCGTGGGCGCGCGGCGACGTTTACGGGGTGGAGTCGCCCCCGCGGTTGTTGCGTCGGGCGTCACGGTCGTTCTTGAGTGCGTCCTCCATGAGCCCGAGGGTGATCTCCTCGAAGGCGTCTTTGATCGCGAGCTCCTCGAAGTCGGCGGCGACCTGCTCCCAGTGCATGCGCTCCAGGGAGGGAAGTGCCGCCCACAAAGCCATGCGAAGGTAGGCTCCCCGGCTTCGGTTGGTGCGTGCGGCGAGCGCGTCGAGGCGCTCGACGAGTTCGGGTTCGACCCGCACCGAGACCACGGGTCCGCGCCCGACCCAGCCCTTCTGATTCCGCGTTGCCATAACCGGCCTCCTTGTCTCCGCGCGTGCCCGCGCGGACTCGCTCACGGTTCGTTGTAAACATTGTTTACATATGGTCCGACCCCACCGCCACCCGGGGATGACTTTTGTGCGGGGACTGCCGCTCGGTTATAGGTAAACAATGTTTACACCCGGGCCGAATGCGTCTGGGCTGGTCTCCTGAACGGAGACCGCCCCGGGGGTCGAGGGGATTTTTTCGGGTGTGCGGCGGGGCCCTCCGGGGCGCCGCGAAGACGCCGCCACCAACACTTCCCTGCCCCGTCCGCAATCCATGCGCGATCGTCTCCCGCCATCTCCTTCCCCCCCTCACCTGAGCGCTCGGCGTCCTCGTTCCGCGACTCCGAGCGCCGCCTCGTATGGCCGTGTAGCCTGATATTAGGCTTACGCCTAATAAGACATTGGTACATTTGCACTAGAAGTGCTTAGGGGTGTTCAGATGCTCACCGTGCTGGTTAGAGGAGGTGGCGTGCGTGCTGACTATCGCGAAGATGGGTGCGCATTCTGTGGCCTATTATCAGTCCACGGTTGATGAGAATCGAGGGCCGGATTCGTACTATTCCGAGGACGGAAAGCAGCCAGCTTCGGTGTGGTTTCGGGGTGAAAAAGTGGCCGAAGTTGCGGCGTTTCTGGGGGCCGAAAACGGTGCTGTCGTGTCGGGAAAAATGGTTGAGGATTGGTTCAATAAGGCGGTTGCTCCGAGTGGTGTAAAGCTTGGAAAAGCTCTCGGGGATAAAGGGGTTCCGGGGTTCGATCTGACGTTTTGTGCGCCGAAATCTGTTTCATTGTTGTGGGGCATGGGTGCTGATTCTTCGGTTCGTAGCATCGTTGATGAAGCCCACCAGGCGGCAGTAAGTCAGGCATTGGATTACTTATCAGAGCATGCCGGCTATACGCGAAAGCAAGACCCTGCGGCGTCAAAGAAGCGTCTGATCCTTGAAAAATTGGCGGGTATTTCTGGCGTGAAATATGAACACCGAACTTCACGTGCGGGCGATCCTCACGTCCATTCCCACGTGTTGCTGGCGAATAAACAGTTGTGCCAGGACGGCAAGGCTCGCACTCTGGATGGGGTTAGTTTGTATCACGAAGCGCGCGCGGCGGGCATGGTTTATCAGGCCACGGTGCGCGAAATTCTGAGTCGAAAACTCGGAGTGGAGTTCGGTGATGTGGTCAATGGGTGCGCGGAAATTGTTGGGCTCGATGACCCAGATGTGATTGCGTCCTACTCGACTAGGGCGCGCGAGATTGACCAATGGCAGGCCGATAATGGGTTGGAGACGCGGGCGGCGTATGAGCGCATCGCGCAGAAAATCACCCGCCGCACTAAGGACATCGAGACTCCACTAGACGAGTTAGAAACCGAGTGGGCTAGTGCCGAACATGGCGCAACGGTGCGTGCGTTTGTGGGCGGACTGGGGCCAAGAGGTAAAGAGGCCTCGCGTGAATTGGGGGAGGATCTCTTGCCGAAACCTGCCCAGGTTTTGGCCGAGGTTGTCGCAGAACGTTCCACGTTTACTCGTGCCGATGTAGCTGAAAAAGCAGCGGAACTTATCTGCCCTGGCGCAGTTTCCCCGCAGGATATGACTGCCACTGTGGAGCGGCTTGTCGATGCCGCGTTGGGTGAAAAAGGAACGTGGTCGGTGACTCCGGAGAAATCCCGCGAGCTGGATAATACCCAGCGTGAAGGCTCGCAGAAGTACACCACCGTCGAGGTCGTCGACGAGGTTGAACGAGTAGTTGATATGGCTACCGCACGGGTTGAGCGCGGGGTTAATGCCGAGTCGATCCAGCCGGTTGAAGGCGAACTATCTCCTGCTCAGGCGGACGCTATGCGAGCGGTTGTCAGCTCTGACTATCTGGCTTCTGTGGTAGTCGCGCCTGCCGGTGCTGGTAAGACGTCTTCACTTAAAGCAGCGCATAAGGCATGGAACCAGTCCGGTAAACACGTCGTGGGTCTAGCGCCGACTGGCAAGGCTGCTGATGTGATGGTGGGCGAGAATGTGGCTGATGAGTCCATGACGATTGCCCGCGCATATGTCGGCACAGACGAGCTGACACCAGAGCAAACAGCGGCGAAGTTGGGGTGGGGCCAGGACACCGTCCTAGTCGTAGATGAAGCCGGCATGGTGTCTAATCCGGATATGGTTCGCGTGCTGGAGACGGCTAGTGCCGCAGGTTCGCGTGTGGTTTTTGTCGGTGATCCAGAGCAGTATTCGGCGGTTAAGGCACGCTCTGGTCTGCTGGCAACCTTGTCCCATGAGCTTCCTGATGCGGTCGAACTAACCGAGGTGTTCCGCCAGTGTGATGCCGGTGAGCGTGAAGCATCGAAGTGGTTGCGCGGTGGCGAAGAAGCAGATGTTTCCCGTGCCGCCGAGTGGTATATGCGCCATGAGCGCCTGCATGCTGGTTCGGTAACGGCCATGATGGACGATGCTTTGACTGGGTGGCGCGAGGATACTGCCTCAGGCAAGCAGTCGCTGCTGGTTGCTGCCACCCGCGACCAGGTCACCGCTCTTAATGCTGCGGCACAGAAGATTCGCGCCGAGCGTGGTGAGATTAACGTCGAGAACCGATTGTGCTTGTCTGATGGTTTGGAAGCTGGCGTTGGTGATGTAGTCCTGACTCGTCGCAATGACTCGAAGCTGATTACTAGCAGCGGGGATATGGTGCGCAATGGTCAACGCTGGGTTGTTGATTCCATCGGTCATAACGGCTCGATTACTGCCCGTCGATGTGACGATACTTCTGCCACAGTGACGTTAAATAGCGATTACCTGGAAAAGTATACCCAACTCGGTTATGCCGCTACCGGGCATAGTTCCCAAGGTGCGACCGTGGATGTGTCCCGTGTCGTCGCTGGTGTCGGAAACCTGGATAAAGCTAGCGTTTACGTGCCTATGACCCGTGGACGTGAAGGTAACTTCCTCTACATCGCCGAGACTCAACCGGGAGATACCGAGACCGGGCACGGCCAGATACGCCAGGTTTCTCGGCGCGAGTCTGCCGAGTACGCCCGCGACCTCTTGGTGTCTGCAGGCGTGCGCGCCCAAGGTGACCGCACACCTCAAGCACTATTTGGACAGGCCAAGCAGGACTGGGAACTGGCCAAACTGGTCAATCACCCTACCCATATAGATACTGATAGTCCTTTTGCTGGCACCGAGATGGGCGCCTACATGCAGGCGTTTGCCGCTAAGCGCGAAGCCCGCTTCGTCGACTTCCATGCTCGCGCTCAAGTCGACAGTACCGATGAGGTGGCACAGCCAGAGCTCGCATCCCCTTGCAAGCAGCAGAAACAGGACTTTGGCGATGCCTTGGAGCACCTCGATACTGAGATAAACCGCGTCAGCGCCCAGCTAGAGACGCTGCGCGGTGAGTACGACCAAGCCAACCAGGCGGTTGATCAGCTCGGGAAGCAATGCGAACAGCAAGAACAGGTGGTTCGTGAGTCTGCAGAAGAAAAGAACGCGAGGGGCTTTTTCGGCAGACTACGCCACGGCAAGGAGGACCAAGCAATCCTCGATGAAGCAATCCGACTGTGCGATAAAGTCGCGCAGCACTACGACCAAGCTGTGGACTATCGCGACAGCTTTACTACCCCGATTCGCCAGTTGGAGACCGAACTCGACACACTGTCTACCCAACGGCGCGATATGCAAGGTCTAAAAAAGTCCATGGACTTCCTCGACTCACTCGGCATGAGCGCTACCGCAGATGACGAGATGGTGTCTCGTATCCACCAGCAAGCTGCCGCCGACAGTGACTACGACCAGGACAATTGGCTCGATAACATCCCAGAAAGCGAGGGGCCGGAACTGTAACGAAGAATCCGCTCTACTTTGCGTGGAGACATCCACATCTCGTGTTTTGCAACGCAGTTGACCGCTTCCGGAGCGTTAAGGAGTGCTTATTTCTTTTTGGTTGGTCTTCTCTCGAAGGATTGCGACGGCAGCTGGAACGAATAGGGGAAGACCAGCAGGGAAGTCGAAAAATCCGGTTACGATTACACCTCCGAGAATGAGTACACCGTATATCAGTATTTCCTGTTTTGAGACTGCATTTATATCTTCCCTTCCACCGCTCAAGTACAAAGCAAGAGCTAACTCTGCCCCCGAAAAGGCGGTTAACACAAGCATGAGAGGTTGGTTCCCGATAGCACCAAAGAGGATGGACAGTGCCATAGTCATGATGGAGCCAAAGAAAATTTTTCTGGAGAGCATGCAGGGTATCTCCTTGTCGTCTAGGGTGACTGCAGTAGTAATTGTATTCAAGAGTCAAAAGCAAAATCTATGCGTAAAATCATTTCTACGCTTGTTGCAGCTGCATGCATCAGTTCTTTCTCTGTGGCGCTCCCAACGGTAGCTTCTGCTCAAGAGTATGATTCTTCCGCTGCTGCTTCGGCGCTATCTCAGGCAACTGTCAAGAAAGAGGGGGATAAGACAGTGGTTGAATCGAATGGGCAATCTACGGTTGTCACCACAGACCCCATGACCGGTGAAATGGTTATTGATTCTGGTGAGGACGTGATTAAGGTCTTCCCAGAGGACGTTGATGCAATGCAACAGGCGTTTGCCGACGAAGCGCAGGGTATTTCTTATCGGGCAGAAGTTGAAAAAGACTGGAAGAAGTATCTTTGTGGCGCTGCTGCTGAGGTCGCAGTATCCGGTCATGGTGCGGCATGGCAAAAGGCTATTGAACTGGCTACGAAGTCTGTGAAGACTGGCAAGGCGAAATCCACCAGCAAGCTGCCGCAGATAACGACTACGACAATGACCAAGACAACTGGCTAGACAACGCCCCCAGCAACGAAGGCTCGGAGCTTTAGTAAAAGTCCGTCTCCTCCCCGCTGACTCCGAACCTATGGTAAACAATGTTTACACAGTGGAGAGATACCGCTGCGGAAAATATCTACACTGCCGCAAGGCAAACTGTAAACATTGTTTACGCAATAAGTGAAAGGACTTCCGGTTATGGTTCAAGGCCCCCACAAGTCAGGACGAGTGGTATCTGTACGGATGCCAGAAGACATCATCGAGCGCTTAGATACTTTGTGTGCCCGTACTGGTCGCAGTCGCGGCTTCTACCTCAAGATGGCAGTTACTGCGATGCTGCCCCAGTTAGAGGAATATCACTGGGAACACGTCGCAGCGGACTTCGAAGACAAGAGTATTGAAAACGAGTTTTACCGCATCATGCTCGCCGGTCTGTCTGTAGAAAATGACGCTAAAGAGAACTAAAATACTCATCTGCCAGTACGTTTAGTATTTACAGCAAACTGTATAACCGTATGACTGTAGACCTGTAAAGCAATATTTACTAAAAGCTGTAAACTAGTAGACGCAATGACGCAATGACGCATCCACCTAGGAGAAGCCATGATCATTACCGCCATTAACGCCAAAGGTGGCGTTGGCAAGACCACCACAACGATGTTTCTCGCCACGGTTTTCGCCCACCGAGGAAAGACCGTGACTGTCACAGACTTAGACCGACAGGGCTCAGCTCTGGAATGGTCTGAACGTGCGGAAGACGGAGGCGATCCTTTACCGTTTGAGGTTGAGCTGTCCATTCCCAAGCGTGTCGATAGGCAAGCAGCACTCGTCGGAGACGATGAGTTCATGTTCATCGATGTGCCGCCAGGGGACGAGAACGCTATCGAAGCAGCAATCGCTGTCAGCGACTTCATCATTCTTCCGACCCGTTCTGCTGCTGCTGACCTCTCCCGAGTATGGGAGCTGCGCGACGCGGTCAACGGAACACCTCATGCAGTCTTGCTGACTTTCGCCCGTAAGGGAACCAGCGCGCTTGAAGCTGCACGAGAAGCGCTTGAAGCCGAGGACATGCCGCACTTTGAAACGGAAATCCCGCTGCGCGAAGATATGCACCTAGCTTTCGGCTATTGCCCAGGCCCCGACATGCATGGTTACGACAAGGTGGCCGACGAGATTATGGAGATGATGAAGTGACCACCAGCAAGGCGCGCGCACGCGCTCAACAAGGCCCGCGAACCTCGTCAAAGAAAACCGCAAAGCCGACCCCGGCAGCGGAGAAGAAAACAGTGCGAGGTGCATTCCACCAACCCACAGGCCGCGACTACGTCAAGAAGATGACGATTGAAATCGACCGCGACCTTCACGCAGAACTTAAAGTCATCGCCGCCCAAAAAGGCGTGACCATCCGCGAGATTGTTAGCACCTACCTCGAAGAATACGTTCACAACAATAAATAAAGGTTTACAGGCATACAGTAATACAGGTTTACAGAGCATGTATTACTGTATTGCTGTATCCCTGTTGCTCTGGATAATTCGCCACCGTATGCGTAAATCAGCGCAGACTTGGTCAGGACAAAATGAAAGCACCCCGTAGGGTGCATTTCTTTCTTTTGACTTAAGGGCTAGTTCAGTTCCGGGCGGGGTGGTCGTTGCCGGACTGATGGGGCGGTTCTGGTGACGGTTACCCCGTCTGTGTTGGCTTCAATTCCTGCAGCGGGCCACACCATCGTTAATTCAAGAATGGCTTTCTTAATCTCAGCACGGAAGTGCGCCCAATCTTGTCCGGTCGCAAGTTCTTTGGTGGCGAAGTTGGCGGCGATCATGTTTTGATCAAGGTTCAAATTAGTTTTTACGTGGAAGAAAAGAAGCGCGATTAGTCGGTTGTTTATATCCTTCTCTTTCTAAGTAGGAGGATAGATTTTTCCGGAACAGGTCAGCATCGTATTCAGCGTCAAGAACTTGATAAGGAATTGAGTCCTCATCTTGTAGGAGGGCTAGTTGCAAATGCTCGGCACCTATTTTGTCTACACCAACTTGTTCTGCGATTGAAGCGGCAACCGTGAAGCATTCTTGTGCCCTAGGTGTTAGTTCCATGGTTAAGTTAACTTTCTACTGTAATAAAGTTTCGCTCCACTCCCAGTACGGATCTTTGAAAATGGGGTTTATGTGCCTGCACGACCAGAACCGTCGTCCTCCCTCGGCGTCTTCAGTTTCAACCATTTCCCCATCGTTGGATGGACCACACTCTTTTTTGGGCGTGCCGTCTGGATGTCCATCGACTTTTGTCCACCCATAAGGAATTGCGGCCACTGGTTGAGAAGAAGATAGGGCAGGTTCTGCAGCAACAGCTGAATTTGGAGACAAGAGAAGGAGAGCTGCCATTGAAGCGGTGATTAAATTGCGGACTTTCACACTGGCCACCTCGACTAGGTATCGTAGTTAAGTTGCTTTACTTTCAATGCTAATGGCAAAGGACCTGAGAATCATCAATTAAGCAATAAGTATTAATTCTGCGCAAGTGCTTTAGGTAAAAACTCACCACGCATGTACGCTTCGACACTGAAGCTCTAGGTGCGTGCGCGGCTACGTCGCCCAGTCCAAGAGCACGGCCTACACCGGCTCTAGCGCGCCAGGTAAAGCTACGAGCAGCAAACTTAAAGCACTCGCCACCATGGGCCGCAGAGACGGCAAGAAATCCGCTGAGCGTTGGAAGACCGACCCCGAGGGTAAATATGCGCACGCTTGTGGGTAAATCTGCGCAGGCTGACCTGGGAAAAGTCCGCGTATTGGTAAATCAGCGCAGACAGCCCTGTGCAGCTGAAACGCGGTTACGTATGTCTTGCCATATGTTAAGACATACGTAACCGCAGGTAAAAGGCATATTTTTCGTGTGTCATGGCTAGTAAATAACACCGGTGTCATTTAGGATCGGTGAGAGACAATACGAAAACGAAGAAAGCCACCGGGCGGCAACCCGATGACTTTCGCTTATCACCCAGCACATCTCTGGGAGAAAGCACAGCCATGAGTTTACAGGCTTACGCGCAGAACGCGCACACTAAAACACCTACCCGCGTGGAGCGCGACCGTGGTGGACTGGATAACACCCCAGCATCTGCCAGCGACCGCGACCTTTTACGCGAGCATCTAGGCCGCGATGTACTCCACGGTTCAGTCACACGAGACTTTAAAAAGGCCTATCGACGCAACGCTGACGGTACGAACTCGCCGCGTATGTATCGCTTCGAGACTGATGCTTTAGGACGGTGCGAGTACGCCATGCTCACGACCAAGCAGTACGCTGCCGTCCTGGTCGTAGACGTTGATCAAGTAGGTACCGCAGGCGGTGACCCCGCAGACCTTAACCCGTACGTCCGCGACGTGGTGCGCTCACTGATTACTCATAGCGTCGGGCCGGCCTGGGTGGGTATTAACCCAACTAACGGCAAGGCCCAGTTCATTTGGCTTATTGATCCTGTCTACGCTGACCGTAACGGTAAATCAGCGCAGATGAAGTTGCTAGCAGCGACTACGCGTGTGCTGGGTGAGCTTTTAGACCATGACCCGCACTTTTCCCATCGCTTTAGCCGAAACCCGTTCTACACAGGCAAGGCCCCTACCGCTTATCGTTGGTATAGGCAGCACAACCGGGTGATGCGTCTTGGAGACTTGATAAAGCAGGTAAGGGATATGGCAGGACACGACCAGTTCGACTCCACCCCACGCCAGCAGTTTAACTCTGGCCGCGAACTCATTACCGCGGTCAAGACCCGTCGTGAGGAAGCCCAGGCGTTTAAAGCGCTTGCCAGGGACGTAGACGCGGAAATCGCCGGTGGACTCGACCAGTATGACCCGGAGTTAATCGATGGTGTGCGTGTGCTCTGGATTGTCCAAGGAACCGCAGCACGCGACGAAACAGCCTTTAGGCATTCGCTTAAGACTGGCCACCGCTTGCGCCAGCAAGGCCAACGCCTGACTGACGCCGCACTCATCGACGCCTATGAGCACGCCTACAACGTCGCACACACCCACGGCGGTGCAGGCCGCGACAACGAGATGCCACCGATGCGCGACCGCCAGACCATGGCTAGGCGCGTGCGCGGGTATGTCACCCAGTCCAAGAGCGATGCCTACAGCGGCTCTAACGCGCCAGGTAAAGCTACCAGCAGCGAACGCAAAGCACTAGCCACCATGGGACGCAGAGGCGGCAAGAAATCAGCAGAACGCTGGAAAACAGACCCCGAGGGCAAATATGCGCAGGAACGCCGTGCGACTTTGTCCGCTGCGAATAATCGACGTACTGCCACAGGAAAGAGTAACGCATTCAGAATCGCAGCTTTCTTTGCTGATACCTTTGGCCAGACCGGTCAATACCCGTCTATTCCTGATGCTATGGAAGAGTTCGGTGTATCGAGACCGACGGTAAACCGGGCTTTAAGGATGGCAGGTATATCTCTCCCCAGAGGACGGACTAAGTTACCAAAATAAATGTGTCACGCCATAAGCAATATACGGTTCCCCTGCCGCTAGGCAGTTAGATAAAACCTCACTTGAAGAAAACCTTGAGAAGCAGGGCAGCTTATATGCTTCAAAGCATGACTTCCTCTGCTCTCCTAGACCGTGCAACTATTCGCCATAACCTCACCGAATTCAAGGTGCGATGGCCTGCCCATATTGAGGAATGGAAAGCAGAAAACCGACCGGCCACTGAATCAAGATCAAGCCAGGACCAACAATTTTGGGGAGACCTCCTCGACTGCTTCGCTTAAACTCCAGTCAATAGTGCCTTCGGTGTCTTTAAGCGCTACTACGGGTTGGTGAATGGCGTCATAGACTCCCGTGCGCGAGTAGAGATTGTGGCGTTTCCACAATGTTTGCCGAGGTCCGAAACGTTCTGCAAGATCCCGCCATGGGCATCCGATGCGGAACCTGTAGACAATGGCTTCCATGATGGTGCGATTATCGGAAAATGGCCTGCCGACTTTCCGGTGGTAGAGGGCAGGTGTGGAGCGATGATTTCCCATGTGGTCTCGGGAATCTCTCGGAAATTCTCGAGACTGCTCATACCGAAAATTCTTTCACACTTACTCTCAACTAATTAAGAGACACAACCTAGATTAATTTGCCTTTAGCTGCCTGATATCCCAGGGTCTGCAAGAGTTTTCTCCAGTGTTTGAATGCGTTGTTCGAGAGAACCGACGGTAGTGACTATAGATAAAGCAATGCGATTTACCTCAATGTTTCCTGATTCATCAGAGAAATTCTCAGCTAAGAATTTGAGGCGTTCTAGAAAATTTGAGGTAGTAGGAAAAACATCACTGTCTATTTCTGAAGATATTTGATCGAGCAACGACCATAATGAAAAGGAATCTGGATTCATTCTCTACCCTTAAGTGAGGTCTTGATGTTACGTGCTCGTAAGTTTGTTGCCTACGCTCTTGCATTTTCATTGGTTACAAGTTCTCCTATTGTAGCTAATGCTGCAACTGTGTCACCAGATGAAACTATGGATGATTGGTCTGAGATCGGTTCTCAGTCTAATCCTGAATCGCCAATTCTGATTGAACCGAACGATCGTAGTGAGGTTACATATCAGCCTTATGGACTCTGGGATAAAATCTGGAAATCTACCTCAAGGGTGCTGAATTCGGAAGTAGAGTGCATGAGTAAGCTCGCCTACTACGAGTTCCATTTCAAGGCAATAGGTGCATGCGTTCCAACACCAAAAGGGACATGGCTTTTAACCGTAAAATGGCGCGATTAAAGATCCCTTCTTAGGGTGGAGACTCTTTATGTCCGAGGAGCTTCTCACTCGCTACCAACACGCGCTGCGATGAACGCCATCGAGGTCCACGGATAAACACGCTTATCCGTGGACCTTATCTTTGCTTCATCCGCGTCCCAACGCTCGCCGTTGTCGCGTGCTTACCTGCTTAATCCGCCAATCGCTCGCGCGTTTGTCTGCCTGACGCAAGCACCTATTTCCGCGCCAGCGCAGCCTGATTGCCCGCCAGGTTTTGGACTATCAGGCCTATGACTGATTTTTCTTTGGAACAGTTGTCTCCAGCCTTGCGTTTGCGGTTGAAGATTCTGATAGGTCACAGTTCGCGTTGATTTCTTCGTCAATGTTCATTACTTGGCAAAAGATGATTGGTGGACGTCTTAAATCTGACCTGCGTTTTGCGAACACGCTGACATGGAACACGTTCCCTGTCCCAGAACTCGATGAGAAGACACGCGAGCGGATTATTAAGGCTGGGCAGAAAGTCCTCAACGCTCGCGCCCTGCACCCGGAGCGCTCACTCGCGGAGCACTACAACCCGCTGGCCATGGCACCAGAACTGGTGAAAGCGCATGACGCGCTCGACCGGGAGGTCGACAAAGCGTTTGGCGCTCCGCGCAAGCTGACCACCGAGCGGCAACGCCAGGAGCTACTGTTCGCCAACTACGCGAAACTCACCAACGACTAGCTCAATGCTTGTTCGAATAGGCCGCACTCATGTCGCGGGGGCGGCCTATTGTCGAGACCATGAGCTTCCTTACCGAGTACAACGAACCCCGCGACCTGAGCCTGATTGATACTTCTCCCGCCAAGCTGGAGGGGGATTGCTACGAAGTGGCCAGCGCTTTGCGCGCCGCCGCCCGCTTTCTCGAAGTCCTCAACGAACTACCGGAGACTCCCGCAATGCGCGACTGGCAAGGCGACGCAGATGAGCTAATAAACATCGCGGCGGCGCTTACCGATGACGCCGCAGAGTTTTTCAGCGACCAAGACTCGCAACAAAACTAACGTCGCGTGGTTATGCTCTTGGTCAGTCAGTAGTGCCGACATGGGGTACACCCATCTGTACGCGCTGACCTGCGGCGTTGTGGGTTGTGCCGAGCGTGCTGCCGGAGTCCCTTTCAGTGTCCCTGGGGTAGGAGCGGCCGCATGAAGGTGCGCTCGTACCGCAGGACGCACCCGGACTCGTCTCGAATCCGGTCAGCGGCGATGAAGTCCGGGTGGGTGCCGAACAAGGTGCGGTACTGCTCGTAGGCAGCCAGGCTGGGGAAGCTGAACAGGGATTCCGCACGGTCACTCACACCTTCCGCGGGTAGGTAGTACCCGTGGTGGGTGCCGCCGTGTTCGTCGACATGCCGCATCCAAGCGCGGGCGAACTGTTCAAAGGCCGCGATCTGGTCGGGGTCGATGGTGTAGTGGACGACACAGGTGATCACATCCACAACGCTAGGCCCACAGGCGCTCATTGGGGAGCCTTTGTCTGTGCGCCTCGTGGTGCACCTGGGGCACACCAATCTGCCTGGTTTACCTGCGGAAATGCGTCAGTTCGCCAAGTTGGCGCCGATTTCAACGGTGAGAACTCCGACGGCGATGAAGAGGATGCCGAGGGCCATGGTTCGGGTGAGGGGTTCGTGGAAGATGACCCGGGCGAGGATCGCGGTGAGAGCTACGCCGGATGCTGCCCAGATGCCGTAGGCGACGCCAAGGGCCATGCCGTCGGCCAAGGCGAGACTTAAGGCGACGAACGCCACGAGATACCCCGCGATGACGCCGATGAACCATTTCTTCACCCGGCCACCGTCGGAGGCTCGTAGCGACATGGTCGCGACGACTTCGGACAAGATGGCGCCTGCGAGGAAGATCCATCTCATGAGTTGACTCCTGCTTCCTGGGCTGCGGTTTGCTGAGCTTTCTGGGAGCCGAGTTCGACGGTGAGGACACCGCTGATGATCAGAACCATTCCAAGACCCATCACAGCAGTCAGAGGTTCACCGAAAATCGCGGCGGATAGCACAGCGGCGAGCACGACCCCGCTGGCTCCCCAGATGCCATAGGCGACGCCGATCTGCATTCCTTCGCGCAGGCAGAAGGTGAGGAAGACGAAAGCGCCGATGTATCCGGCAGCAACCACGATGTACCAGGATGGGTGATTGAGCGCCGCCTTGAGAGACAGCGTCGCCGCCACTTCGGTAGTGATGGCACCAGCGAGCAGGAACCACTGCTTCATGGGGTTGTTCCTTCGATCAGGGAGCGAATGCTGGAGACGACGGCTTCGAGATCCGCGCCGTGGAGGGTGGACACACCTGTGGCCTGGGCGCCCCAGAGTCCGTCGGCGGCGAGTCGGGCGGTGGTCAGCCTGGCTCGGGTGGCGGCGTCGAGATCGTCCGGGAGTTCGAGCCAGCGGCCCATCCGCGTAGTCCACGGTTCGGTGAGTTCGGGCCGGTACGTCGCTTGGCCCCAGATGATGAACTCGGCGCGCTTGGCGGCCCCGTGGGCGGCGACGTGAACGTAGCTCAGGAGCCGCTCGGTGGCGTTGGCGTTCTCGAGGGGCTTGCCAAGGGTGGCAGTCATGTCGTTCTCGACGTTGACCGCAGCGTGGTCGACGATCGCGGCGAGCAGTACGTCGCGGTTGCGGAAGTGATATAGCAATCCCGGTTTGGTGAGCCCGGCCTCGTGGGCCACTGCGTCAAGGGTAATGTCGCCACCCTCCGCTGCGTTCATGACGCGGAGGGCAGCTTCCAGGATCTCGGAGCGCTGACTGGTTCGCATATAGCTAACTTTACCATTTGGTAGGTGAAGCCTTCAACTGCGGGCGCTGGTAGGGGCACCTGGGGTACACCCTAATGTGACACCTGTAAGGCCGGAGTTTTCCCCAATCGCTCCTGCGGTTTCTAGCCCCGAGCGGGCCTCCCTGGCTTGTGTCGCACTGATACAATGGCCCTAACGCGACACGGAGGTTTGGGAGATGGATAAGCGATTGGGGACGCTGCTTGACCATGTTGGGCGGCCAAAGAAGATCGTGGAGATTGTGCGGCTTGGCCCGAAGCAAGGTCGTATCCGTGAAGAGTGGTTCATGCCGGGAGACGCGAAGTTCGTCGAGACGAAGGTGCCGCGTGAGCGCATAGTTGAGGACGGCGGTGAAGCGTACCGCCGCTATGGGCGTAGCGACCAGGCGACTTACCTAGATTCAAGTGGTGAGCCTGCGGGCATGGTCAAAGTGATTCGCGCCTACAAAAACAAATCGCGTGTGCAGATGTTCTCTGGGGAAGATCGGTATCCGGATTCTGGCGGGTGGGGGCCGGAGGAAGAAGTTATGACGGCGAGCTTGCGGTGGGACGGAGGTAGGTCGTGGGGCAAGAAGCCGTCGAAGTACGACGAGCAGGACGCCAGGGGCGAGCTAGATAGTGACGTCGCTGCTGCGGTCGAGCCGGTTGCGAAGGACACTGTGAATGCTGCAGGCGCGGCCACTGTGGCCTACATGCGCGTGTCGAGTGAGGACCAGAATATTGACCGACAAGCTGAGGAGATTGCGCGAGCGGTCGGGACGGTGGATAGACAGTTCATCGACAAGACCTCGGCGTCGGGCCATGTCGAGCGCCCGAATCTGACAGAGTGCTTGAACTTTCTTCGCGCTGGCGATGTTCTCGTCGTGGCGAGCATCGACCGGCTCGCGCGATCCCTTGTTGATCTTCGCCGCATAGTGGACGAGGTTGTCTCCAAAGGTGCTCAAGTGCGCTTCTTGAAAGAATCGCTGGAGTTTAGCGCGGAGGGTAATGATCCGCGCTCCGACTTGATGCTGGGCATCCTCGGCTCATTCGCAGAGTTTGAACGCGCGATCATTCGCGAGCGGCAGGCGGAGGGGATCGCCGCGGCCAAAAAGCGCGGCGTCTACAAGGGGCGCAAACCAGCGCTGACCCCGGCACAGATCGAGCGGGCGCGCGAGATGAGGGAGAGCGGGGTGGAAGTTACCGCGATTGCGCGGCACTTCGATGTCCACCGCGCCACGATCTACCGCGCGATCAAAGAGTAGCGAAGCTAGTAACTTTAACTCTGCCGACACCAGTCGGTTGGTGTAACACCCCCCACCATACGAGCTACCAATGAACTGGCCCCCGAAAGTTGGACTGGTTTAATTCTAGGTGGTTAGGGTTTCAAGGGCCGGTGCTGTTGCAAAGTTGGGCGGAGAGCCGAGACGACCCAGTTTCTCATTTCCTGATGGCCGCTGCGTGCCGGCGTTCTCAGGCCGTCTCGAAGACCCGGTTGACGATCACCGCGTCCGGATTGGGGTGCCCATAAGTAAACATCGTGCCCTGACCTTTCCGTAATGAATGCATCGCTTCCATCCCTTTCAACGTCCGGTAGGCAGACGTCCGATTTTTGAACGCCCCCTTCGGTCCCAGGATTCGTTTCAACCGGCCATGATCTCCCTCGAGAACGTTGTTCAGGTATTTCACCTGACGGTGCTCCACCGTCTGAGGGCAGATTCCCTCCGCCTTCAGCTCGGAGATCGCCTTGACCAGGGAGGGTGCCTTATCTGTATCAATTACCCGCGGGGACCCGGCTGTCGTATTCGATCGCAGCGTCTTGGCCAGGAAACGCTTGGCCGCAGCCACATTCCGTTTTGGTGAGAGGTAGAAGTCTAAGGTCTGCCCACCGGCGGTAATAGCCCGGTAGAGATAGCACCACGTGCCGCCGACCCGAATATAGGTCTCATCCACCCGCCAGGATCGGGCCTGCCAGTCGGGTACCTGCCGGTACCACCGAGTGTGCTTATCCAGCTCAGGGGCGTATTTCTGCACCCAGCGGTGAGAATCGTGGTGTGATCGACTGGCACACCCCGCTCGGTCATCATCTCTTCGAGATCGCGGTAGCTCACCCCGTAGCGGCAGTACCACCGCACCGCCCACAGGATGATGTCACGGGGGAAATGCCGACCGGAGAAGATGCCCATGGCCGTGATTATTTCACGCCGGTCTTTCTACTGCCCCAACTTTGCAACAGCACCGAGGAAACTCACCTTCCAAGCTGTTTGCGTCGCTCGTGGGCAACTCGCAGGCGCTCTGCGCGTTCGGTGCGCTGGTCATCTTCGATCTGGTCCAGAGCTTCTTCTTCGTCACTGCTGATACCCGACAACGCATAGATCACCGCTGTCAGCACACCGGCAATCGGGAACGCGAGCCAAACGTATGGCACCTGGAGTACGAAGAGCCCAACGAAAAAGACGAGCAGTGCTCCGAGCCAGAGCGCTCCGAGGGTGGCATCCAGTCGCTTCTTTCTGGCCATCGTGCGGTCGAGCTCGGATAGATCCACCTGAGGTTGGAGGCGTCGTGCGGTCTGGTTTTCGTTGCCGGCGACGGGAAGATCACCGAGTATTGCCTCTAATTCTCCTCGGGTGCGGGCACTGGCTGCTTGCGACGTCCTTTGCTCGAATTCCCCGATGGAAAGATAGCCGTCTGCGAAAAGCGTGCCAAGCCTGTCAAGCGCCTCGTTGCGCTGTGCATCGCCGATTCGGACTTCGTTTCCTGGCCCCACGTTGCCTCCTAGCAATTCGGTTGTCTCACGGTACTGAGATCATGGTAAGAACCGTACCGGACAAATGGCGACGGTTTTTAGGGGATCAATTCCTTTCCAAATGTAAAATGATGATCGCAAGGTTCGAGATACCGCCATCGGCTTTGGTAAGGGGGATTCGATGTCGTGGTCAAAATCAACAGTCGTGGAGCACTCGCGAGGCTTCCCGGGGCTAAGGCAACGCTCAGGAGTTGTGCTGGGGCTCTTGGTGATGGCTGTGGCGGGCGGGCTCGCCGTTAGTCTGCGCCGCAAGGGCACCGACGCGCGGCACCCTTCCTCACAACCGGACCACACGGACGCAGATCAGCTCGCTGCTCGGGCACGTGAGTGGTACCGCGATCCACGAAAACTGCGGATCGCCCAAAAGCATGACGGTCCCCTTGAAGTGCGGTTCGTACGATTCACTGAAGACCGCATCCGGGAAATTGTAGGGACGGCAGAAGAGCTAGAAGTCTGGGATATCGGATGCGGCGAAGGATTGCTTGCCGGGCGAATCTCTCAACGGTATTCCGAACTCAGCTATACGGGTTTTGACCCACACCCCCGCGACAACGCAGCCCGGGCCGGCGCTGATGGCAAGGCGCATCGCTTTATCGAGGCGCGGGCTTCAGAAGTAGTGAACCTGCTCGCTGCACGTGGTGGAGATGGGCCGGATATCGTGTGCTCGTCGTTAAACTTCGCACTGTGGGATAACCCCGAAGAAGAGCTGCGCCAGCTTGCGCAGGAATGCCGTGGGCGCTCCCATATCCTCATCATTGATTTGCTCCGGGCTGGTAGCGTGAAGCCGGTATTCAAGCATCTGGTGCACGCGGCGACGTTCTTCACAGACCAGTACAACGCATCGTTTACTCCTGATCGTTTGAAATCGGTTGCCGAGAGTATCGGCAGGCCCTACCAATTGCACTACTACCTCGATACCCGTTCTTCGCTACAGAAGACTGAATCGCCTCATCAAGGGTACGGATCGGTTTTCGTCCTCGCCATTGAACCCTAGGCGCGATGACTCCTTCACTCGTAGATATTTCGCATGCTTTTACTTGTAGGTATTCCGCATGCTACCGCTGCAAATGGCCTCCTTCGGAGGAATTTTCAGTTATGTCTGGCTGAGAATTGGACGTTTACCTACGTTAAATTCTGGTGAAAATTCGAGGCAATATCCGCATATTTTTTAAAGGTGATGTACTATCACTTTGACAGTGAAACTACTCACACTGAAGGGAGAGAAAATGGCTTTCAACCCAGCAAAAGTTAAGGTCTCGGCGTTTGGTTCGGAGAAGAAATTCTTCGAGCCGACCGCAGCGCGCTGCTCCTGCAGTTCGAGCACCTGCTGTGTCCTCTGCGTCAAGAAGTAAGAAAACTTGCGCCCTCCGGACGGAGGGCGCAAGTTTTTACTCTCTTCGCGCGCCTTTCGCTTCCTCTGAAAAGGAAATTCGTATACCAATGCCAAAAACGCTCGTAGAAGTCAAAGGCCTCACGATGGTGTTCGGTGACAAGACCGCGTTGTCCGGTATCTCCTTGGATCTGTATGAGGACCAAGTCACAGTACTTCTCGGACCAAACGGCAGCGGGAAAACCACCCTCATTAGCTGTGTGGAGGGGCTTTTGAGTCCAACGCAAGGCTCCGTAAGGGTGTTTGGGCAAAACCCGCAGCGCGATTCTGAATGGAAAAACAGGTTTGGGGCAATGCTGCAGGAATCCAAGCTCGATTCCGACTTGACCGTGTACGAAACCATCGACAAGTTCGCGTCATACTACTCCAATCCACTGCCGGTGGACCAGACGCTGCAAACTGCGGGGTTGACTGAGCAAGCCCGTCAAAGGACACACAAACTTTCAGGCGGTCAAAGGAAGCGTCTCGACTTCGCCCTCGCCCTTGTCGGAAACCCAGATCTGCTCATTCTCGATGAACCCACTGCGGCGCTTGACCAGCAAAGCAGACGGCAAATGTGGGACGTCATCCGTGCCATCAAGGACAGTGGAGCAGGCATCCTCCTTACGACTCACGACCTCCAAGAAGTACAGGCAATTTTTGATCGAATAGTCATCATCGACAGCGGACAAATACGTCTCGACGAACCCGGAGAGCGTGTCCGCAACTGGATGAAACACATGCTTATTCCGGAGTCCGTTTCGCTTTCGGGTTCTGGAACTGTTGAACCGATACCTGCTTCGCAATTGAGTCCCGGATCGATGGCCGCGCAAAACTACGTTCGTCCGAGCCTGTCTGACTTCTACGACTTCATCCTCGGGGGTGGCAATCTTGACCAGTAGTTGGAAACACTTGAAGTATGAGGGTGTAGCTCAGCTCCGGAGCATCTCGACGCTGTTTTTTACACTGCTGATGCCGGTAATTTTCTTTTTTGCGATGCGCGGCCTTGGAGGCGACGACGAGACCATGAAAGACTTCGTTGTTCCGGCTACATCAATCATGGCGATCGTGTTCGGTACGACAATGAACCTTGCAATCTCGATGGTGTACTTGCGCGAATACGGCATGTTGCTTCGGTATCGGCTGACACCATTGAGCAACTTGGACGCGGTACTGCCGAAACTACTGGTGGCAGCGCTGGTTTCTACGCTGAGCGTGGCTGTACTAGTCGTACTGGATTGGGTAGCGTTCTCGAACCCGCCCAGCTTTCCAGCCATTCTCGTCTATCTGGGCGTAATCATCATTATGACGTTTGCTTACGGCACGATCGGCGTGGCACTTTCGCTCGTCATGCCGAACGAAAACTCCGCGTCGCCGATCATGAGTGTTCTTCTCATCCCGTTGCTCATGATTTCGGGAGTCTTCATGCCAGCTGACTTCATGGATCTGCCTGGCTGGCTCGATGCGATCGCCGGAATTTTGCCCTTCCGCTCAAGCCAACAGTTGCTCGAATCAATTTATTTGGCCGACCCAATTGTGGACTGGCCATTTTCGGCCGTAATGATCCTTGCAATTTGGCTAGCTGTGGCGCTGCTCTCTCTCAAATTTGGCGACCTCACGAGTCCGAGGAATCGAAGGTAGATATGTCTTCACAAACAATGACATCCAA
The DNA here is from genome assembly GCF_030503735.1 of Corynebacterium tuberculostearicum. The sequence goes on from NZ_CP073097.1 coordinate 22,719, forward strand.
CACTGCAACTCTTGTAAAGCGGATTGATCCCAGGATTGATTTGCAAACGTGCCCCGAGCGACTCGATGCCTGGAGCATCGGATCGGTTCGCTCTTTCGATTTTCCCGACGCCGAAACCATTTCACGGACGTTTGTTGAGAGATTCGACGATGGAATCCTCGCTCCAGACAACGAGATGTACGACGGCGCTTTCACAGACTTCCTAGAGGAACATGGAATTATTTACTCCATCCGGAGGGATTGGGTCGATTCGCCGATAGAGGATCTCTACCTCACGTCAAACCGTATGATCAGCGCTGAGACGATTCACCAGCGACTGGAGGAAGCACAGGTCACCGTCGTAGGCGATGGCCCACTTGTGGATCGCATCGTTACTGCTTGTCAGGAGCAGGGACTCAACTCCGAGAAGCACGTGTCGCCTGAAGGAATCGATAGATTCGATGACGCCGACGTTGTGGTAGCAGTCACCAAATCATTGGCCGATCCGCAGGTTGTTGGTTTAAACCGTCTTTTGCTCGAAAAGCCCGTCACATGGATCCCACTGTTCCGTCAGATGGGAAATAGTGTGCTCATCGGGCCCTTCATTCACCCCGGGAAAACCGCCTGTCTTGAGTGCCTACGACTACGGATGTGTTCAACAATCGGTGAAATTCCCGATACCTATGTAGAGCCCGGCACTGCGTTGCCAATGGCTAGCTTCCGAATCGAGACGAGCCTTGAGACAATCGCTTGTTCGCTCTTGATCCAAATGGTTCAGCACAAGATTGCATTACGGGAATATTCGGGTCTGTCTCGTCCCGGTTTCACACGCCAATTGGTATTGGATAACAAGGGTTTCCAGAGCCTGTCGCACCGGGTGATCAGAGTACCGCGCTGTGGGGAATGCGGAGGTTCAAGCGAGCTCGGCTTCCCGCAGGTATGGCACCACGGAGGAATGGAATGAGTAAAGTACGCAGTCTCCTCGGTGATGACTCGTGGGTGTCAGCTCGAGCCTCGAAGGAGGTCTATACAGGATTCGTTTCCCACCTGACAGGCGTCGTTTCGAAGGTTACTCGGCAAATGCACGAAGAGGACGATATCTATTGCCACGCCGCAGGTTCGACCTCGTCAAATTCTGTCTACACTCTTGGAAGCCCGACCAACACCTATAACGGTGGTGGCGGCGGATCGATGGACGAGACGTTCCTGGCTGCAGTGGGAGAGGCCATCGAACGCTACTGCGTCTCATACCTTCCGAACAGCACGAAGGTTGGTTCCTACGAGGAATTATCGCAATCCGAACCGTGTGTGGATCCGCGGCAGTTCCACTTTTTCGCCGAGCCTCAGTATTCAGATCCAGCCTTTCCGTTCTCGAAGTTTGACGAGAAAACACGTATTGCGTGGTCTGAGGGTGTCAACCTGCGAACTGGTCAACGCGCTTTGCTGCCATCACAGATGATTTACATGAGTTCATGGGGTGGATTGGAGCCAGAACCGGCAAATATTACATACGGAACCAGCAACGGATTGGCGGCTCACCTTTCGGCAGCGCAAGCTTGCCTGAGCGGATTATTTGAAATCGTCGAGCGGGATGCGTTCATGTTGACCTGGTATTCGCAGCTTAGTATGCCAATTCTCCCCGTCGATTTCTCTCCTCGTGTCGAGCGGTTTTGGCTAAAGCATGTGGCACCGACTGGTCTGACCGCGTTCCTGGTGAACCTAAGCTCCATCAACCAATGCCCAACAGTGATGGCGATCGTTCTGAACGAAGCAACCCCGGTTGCGGAGTTTGCAATCGGTGCAGCCTCAGCAGCAACCATTGAGTCTGCTGCAATGAAGGCAACAGTCGAGTCGTTCCAGACAAGGGCGTGGGTCAAGGCCGAGCAGCGTGCAGACAATACGCTTGCGCCCGACTGTGACTGGATGAACGAGATTCGTAGCTTCGACGACCATGTGCGCTTGTACTCGGATTCGGAGTCAAAAGACCTCCGAAGGGAGATCTCGTTTCTCTATAACGGACCGGTTGAAGACGGCGATCCATTCCAGTGGGACCTTGAGGGTGCGGGACCCGTCGACATCGTCGAAAAGATTATCTACCTTGACCGCTTACGCGACAACGATTTCTATCTCGTAGACTGCACGTCCCCTGACATGGTCGATGAAAGGGTGCGCGTGATCAAGGTGATCTCGCCGCAGCTCCTGCAACTGGACGCAGGGTATGCAACCCGTTTTCTGGGTCATCCGAGAATTTACAACGGCGCGTTTGACCATGGCCTTCTTCCGAGTCGTCTCGGTTACGACGATATCAACCACTTGCCACACCCATTTCCCTAAGGACAACATGGAGATTCAATTCATCCACAGCGCCAACCTCGTGGAGGTTGTGTACGGTGACCGATTCGATCAGCCATTTGATGAATCGGAAGACTGGTTTGAGCTGACAAAGGTTACGCGCGAGGCAATAAGCTGGGACATGGCGGGAGTACAAACGCTCTCGGCAGAACCCGAATTGGTCACCATGACGCAGCGCGGATCGCGCCGGTACTCCAGTTCGGCACAGATCGAACTCGTTACTCCTGAACAGTTGAGTGTCGCAACTTTGGCGGACGTTTTATCCCGACGTCGGTCGTGCGAGAACTTCTCAGATCAACCTGTCGACTTCCGCACCCTGAGTGAAATTTGCTCGTTGAGCTATGGTGTGACCGCTCGATTTGGCGAACAGCAATTTCGCACCGCCCCTTCGGCCGGCGCATTGTTTCCGATTGACGTTTTCATCCACGCGTTGAACGTCGAAGGGTTGGACCGGGGAGTCTACTATTATTCGCCCGGCGACAATGCCCTCTCGCCACTTCCAGCGCTGGCTGACGACCAGCAATTGATTCGTGCCTTGATGATGGAGGACAAAGTCGCCCCGGCCTTCGTGGTAACGCTCGTCGCTACTTTCTGGCGTACACGTTTCAAGTACGGCCACCGAGGTATGCGCTTTGCACTGATCGAAGCGGGCCATATCGCGCAAAACGTAGTGCTTGCTGCCACGGCGAAAAACCTCGGCTCGAGGCCAATCGGAGGGTTCATCGACGATGAGCTCAACGGCGTGATTCCAGGTATCAATGGGACCGACGATGCTGCGGTGTACAGCATTTTGGTCGGCCACGAAGGCGAGTAGTTCTGTCTGACAAGGTGCTCATTGCAGTGACGTTTGCGCACGTCACAGTGCCGATCATCGCGGGTTCCGCCGCTGCGTTCAGCAAACGTGTCACTGCGGATTGCGTGTATT
>NZ_CP073098.1 GCF_030503735.1 Corynebacterium tuberculostearicum
AGCGCCGCCGCTGCAACGTCTCTAGCGCGTCGCGCATGACCGCATCAGAATGGGCGTCTACGTCAAAGAGTGGGCGGGTGTTTTCGGTGTTTTCGCCGTGGGCATCGGCTATTGCGGCAAGGTGATAGCTACCGTCATCGAGGGCTAAAACTTCCTTGCGCCATGCTTCGCGCAGCTCGTAGAGGGACTCTGGTTCGCGCTTGGCATCGCGGGTTTCCAAGATTGCTTTTTGCCACAACTGGTTCATTTCCTGCACGCTCGGGCTGGCCTGACGCTGGGCAATATGTTCTTCGACCAGGCGCTCATAGACGGGCAAAGCGTTAGCACGACGCTTGGAAAAAGCATCCATGAGTTCATCAGAAATACCGGCGACTTCCCAGGTCGGTTCCTTGCCGGAATCGCGTTCACGTGGGACGAATTGCACGCCCATTTCGTTGGTCAACAAGGTCGTAAGTATCGAGTCAAAGCGGTGGGAAATCGTCTGATTGAACTTCATCAACGTGTAGCCATCAATCGACAACCAACGCCCATCCTCGGCCTGAACCTTGTTGGACACAAGCACATGCGAGTGCAAATCTGGGTCACCTGCACGGGTGTCATAGTGCTTAAATTCGGACGCAATAAGCCCTTTAGTTTTGACTTGTTCTGCGCCAGCTTTGCCCGAGCGAGTAAACAAAGCATTGTCTTCCGTCCACTCTAAAGCCTCAGCAACCGCACGGTGATGAAGCTCCTCAATGCGACGGGAAGTGTCTTCATCGGCGAGTGCCCAGAGCACAGAAATCGACTTCGCAGGCGAGAACGTCAGGTCAAAACCAGCCACAGATTGACGCACTTCGTCTTTTAAACCGTTGACCCAATTAACGACTTCGCGGCCTGATTCTGGCTCGCGTCCGAACTCCTCAATGAAGAATTCAGTGCCAATTTCTTGAGCCATGTCAGAGCGCTGCTCGCGCGTTAACAGCGTCTTTTCACGCTGGCGGTGCTTACGTTCTGCGTCGCGCAATGCCACCAAAACGGGGATGTCATTGGTGTAATTGGCAAACGGCCTACCCAACTGAATATCTTTGACTTTCGCGCCGTCACGCATGAGATTATCTGCGTCTGGATGCAAGCCTTCGCCGTAGAGTGCGGCCATGTTTTCTTCCGAAATTTCCGCGCCAGCGTGAATATCTTCGTTGTTAAAACCGGCTAGTCCGCGTCCAATCCAGCGCCCTGGCGGGGTGCCTTTCGCGGCGTAATACTTGCTCAAACTTGGTTCATCGGTTGGCCCGTCGTTGGTAGCCACAGAGCGCAAGAGGTACTCGTACCCCGTTCCGCTGTGGACTACTCGCAGGCTCATCATGTAGCCCATGCTACCAGCCAAAACCCGATTAACACTAAGAGTGCATAAAGTGTGTTGTGAAAAGGGCGCTCGCGCTCGCTGCCGCAGGCTTTCAGCAAAGACTGCGGGGATAGTCCACTGATTGCTTCCGGTTACGCCGAACTTCCCGCGTGGTGTTTGTGTCAGGAGTGGGGCGGTGTGTTCGATGGCATTGTGGGTTTATGGTTACCGCAAGTAGAAGTTTGAGGAAGCGTCAGGAACTGCGTCAGCATCTCGAAAAAGGACAGCGTAAGCTGCGCGACCGCAAGAAGAAGCTCAACTCCCTGTTATCACTCATCGATCAGCGTGAGAATCTCAACGAGAAGATTGGTCACGCCTCGCGGGCAGTTATCGATCTAGGGGAACCTAAAGAACTCGTGCGCGATCTCGTCGGCGTGAGCCAGCGCGATTTCAACGACATGCTCAAGACTGCTAAGGAGTCCTCCCCTAGTGCGGAGGACTCCTCTGGAGACGATGAGTCGCATACTGTCGATGGTGAGCGCCAGTACAACGACGAAGCCGATGAGAATAGTAGCCAGTAGTCAGTAGAGAGAAAGTCAGTCTTCGGCGTTAGCGGCTGCAGCTACTGTTGCTCGTTCGGGTCGTAATACTCGCCAGGGTTGGCGGGCGCGTCTTCGTACGTGTTGGAGTAGGGCGAGTCGTTGGTCTCGTCCGTAGCGCGCTCGTAGTGGTCGGCCATAGATCCAATCATCACGCCGAGGAAGGTGAGGAAGAACCAGATGATTACCCAGGCGATTACTCCGCCTAGTGCTCTGATGCTTCCTGCCACCAGTCCTGCGCGTCGTATCTGGGCAATGAGCATCCAGACTGGCAAGGCGATGAGTGCTAACTGCCACCAGCCGGGAACGTGGCTGGTGGATTCGATAAATGGCAGTGCGTCCACGGAAGCGTCCTTCTTCTCTGTGGCGCGCGCCGCTCATGATGCTGTTAAAGAGTTTGAGAAGACTCCTCCAGTCTTGCGTATGGTAAACATTGTTTACAAAGTGTCGATTAAACAATTCTATCGACAGTCCCAAGAGTGGCAGCAATAGTAAACAATGTTTACCATGCTGCCAAGGAGAGGATACTTCATATGAAACAAGGACCCCACCCTTCCGGACGTGTGGTGTCTGTACGGATGCCAGATGAAATCATTGAACGACTCGACGCTCTCTGCGATAGGACAGGACGTAGTCGAGGTTTCTACTTAAAAATGGCTATTACAGCCATGCTTCCCAAACTAGAAGAATTCCATTGGAATCAAGTGGCTGCAGACTTCGAAGAGAAGACAATCAACAACTTGTTTAACCAAATAATGCTCAACGGGCTAAAAGACGAGCCCGAAGAACAAGGGTGACTCCACTAATGCCTTAGGTTCCGAGCAAGCTTCATCAAAGCAAACAGCCGATAAGGCTTCTTGGCAACAGCCGCCACCATTACTAAATCTCCCAGTAAGTCACACTGATGTGATTTAATAGGCGGAGAAAATAAAAAGCCGCACCCCACACTCGTGGGGTGCGCAGCGCGAGCGGCACACACCCTCGGTTCAAGTCCAGGGCGCGCACGTTACCCAAGATATGGGTAACCCCCGCATCATAGAGTTGGCGCTCTAGCGGGGGTCCAAAACAAAACGACACCGACCGTGTCGGTTAAGACTCTACCACTTCCACACGGACAGTGAGCAAAGCACAACACGGGCGGTGTCGATAATCCGAAAGGAGACTACGGCACCATGCAGCCCCCACACACCCCAGACGAGTGGCGCACCAAACTCGAAGCAGCCAAAGAACTAGCCCGCCGGCAAGAACACGACGCCGCACAAGAACTCCTCCAAGCCCAAGACGTCGGCTACACCTCCAAACTCTTCGTCCAAGCACTCTTCCCCTACCGCAAAACCGAGGGAAACAACCGCACCGTCGAAACACCACAGGGAACAATCACCATCCTCTCCCAACGAGGAGTCCCCTACGGCAAGTACCCACGCCTCATCATGGCCTACATCATCACCCGCGCCGTAGCTAATGCCGGACGCCTCAAAGAAGGCAAAATCACCCACGAAGAAGCCTGCCGCATTCCACTAGGCCACTCCATGAGCCACTTCCTCCAAGCAATCGGCATCACCGGACGCGGCACCGGCGGAGCAACCGGAAACCTGAAAAATATCCGCGAGCAACTCCTACGCATCGCAGGATCTTTCATCACAGTCCAAAGCGACGACGGGGTTCACGCACGCGGACACAACACCCAAATACTGGAAGACTGGAACCTCTGGTTCGACTCCCGCGACCCCAACCAGGGAAGCTTCATAGAATCAGAACTAGTACTCACTCCCCAATTCTTCAAGCACATTGCCGAAGCGCCTATCCCCATCGACCTCAACGTCCTGCGCGAACTCAACAAACCACGTTCGATGGATATTTACATTTGGCTCACCGTAAAGCAATACTGGCTGGCGAAAAACAACCGCGAAACTTATACCTTCACCTGGGGCATGATCGCTGCCAATTTCGCCACCTCAGAGATAACCTCTACGGCCCAGATGCGAGACTTTAGACGACGCACAAAAGAAGCAATAGAAGAAGTTGCAAAGGTATGGCCCTACTCGGGAATTGAAGCCGACACAGACGGAGTAACGGTCACGAGAACTGCCCCATCAGTTCAGCAGAAGCCACATCGCCCCGAACTCGACTAAACCGAACGCAGAAGACTAGCGCCCTCCGGGGCGCTTTCTTTTTACCCAAAACAGCTTGCGCATATTTACCGATACGCCTGCGCATATTTACGCATACGAAAAAAGGGCCTGCGCATAAGTTGACACACACGCCTGCGCATAAGTTGACACATGACAGGTTTTCCCAGTTCAGGATGCGCATAAGTTGACACACGCAAAATAGCCCTGCGCATAAGTTGACACACGCCTGCGCATAAGTTGACACACGCCTGCGCATAAGTTGACACACGCCTGCGCATAAGTTGACACACAAAGATACTTATCCACAGGGTTTCACCTGCGGGTTCACCTATTTTCCCAGGTCGCTTATAACTATATCCCTGTAGATCTATATCCCCAGCCGATCAACCAACAAAACCGTTCACTACGGGTTACGGTCTATGCTCCCGCCTCGCCTTGCGGCTCGTTGGGCTGCCGCCCAAATCAATAGATTTGGTTGCCACCACACACCCCACAACAACCGCACTCCTTCCACCCGCCGCGTGGCCGTTGTATCTCCTAAACTCTTGGACAAAGAAAAAGAGCGGCAAAGAATCAGAAAAAGGTAACTAAGTGCCCCAAGGACGCTACATCGACGACCCACGCTTTAGACGCGACCTCGAAGACATTCTAGCGCCTAGAAGCCCAAGAGGTCACGTCTCCACTAGAGCTTGGTTCCTCAATCATGGAGTCCTACAGCCAGGCTCGCTACAACTACACCTTCCCCACTGTTCCTGCTGTTTCAGCACAGGACAGTAATCTGCGTGACTCCCACACCTGGAGTCGCTTCCTGGACTCGACTGCCGCCTACCCGGGCTGGGGAAAAGATGAGCTGGAACATCTCGCACAGTCTGCTGCACCACTCGACGCCGACAGCCTCAAGGCTAAAGGCTTAGCCTCTCACCGCTACCGCGTGAGCGCTAAAAGCCCTGATACGCGCCAGCGGCTACTAGAGACCATGCTGGAGCAACTCGACGACTCAAACCTCGTCGACGTTCACCTCACTCACACCATAGGCACATACCTCACCGCAAAAAGTGCCAAAACCAACTTTCGCACCCTTCCCCGAAGCGATAACACGACCCAACATTTTCGACTGACCATCAACACCACCGAGCCACTAGAAAGAAACCTCAGCACCGCTACCCGCGCAGTGTTTACTGCCAGCACAAGTATTTTGCGCGAGACCACGCTGCAAGAGTGTGCCCGGACTGGACTTTTTGGAAATGACGAAACCAACTCTGACGTCTTTCACGATAGGCAGAAGACCACCGCAGAGTTCTTTACCCACAGTGCGTCCCGCGTGTTTACTGGCCTATTTAAAGACCAGCCCGCCGAGCACGACGACATCACCGTTCCAGACTTTCTCAACCGCGAAGAACTTGACGCTATCGCCACCCGCCTGCACGTCTGCGCACACCAATGGATAGACACTATCCAACCTGAGACCACCACCCCATATGGCCCGGAGGAACACAACAGTCTCGACACCGTGCTCTCACGCTTTCCCAACCATAAGACACGCCTTGCACCAGGAGCACAAGCAAGCCTCGACTTCATTGAAAGCCTCGGACTAGACGAGACCCCTACCGGCTACCAGACCGTAGATAGCGCACACGACAACCAGACCGAGAACGCGGCACCAGAGCTAGAGGCAGACAACGAAGACGGCCAGGACGCCGAACTCTAACCACGCCCAAGAAAACAGGCCTAATCCTTAGTCGGTGCTATCCCAGAAATCATCAGGGATAGCCTTCCTATCCAACTCGTCGAGATACTCTATAGCTTCCGCCTCACTCATGCCGTGTCTTACTAATTCATCAATCATGTAGTCGGTGGCAGCGTTTAACTCCTGCAGGGAAATATCCCGCAGACTCGCCCCCCGCCGCTGACCTTCCCCAGTAGTCGTAGTAGCGGGGGTCGGGGTGGTATTTGGGTAGTCCTGCGAAGTGCTCATAGCACTAAGGCAACCACACCCACGCCCGCTACGAAAGGCCAACCACACTAACCCTGTGGACAACCCACACGGAGCCAGTATGACTATCCACAGAAACCCATGCAGTCGCTATGTTCGATAGCGTTTAGGCCTCCATGTCGATATAGGCCTCTAGGCTTGAGGCCATGGGCTTTTTAGAAAACCTCCGCAACCGCTACACCCCACGCACACCGGGCAAACCAGTCTTTGCCGTCATTGACACCGAAACCACCGGCTTTAACAAGCGCTACGACCGCATCATTGAAATCGCTGCCGTGCGCGCAGACAGCCACTTCAACCCCATCGACTCCTGGCACACACTGCTCAACCCTGACGGCAAGACCATTAAAAACTCCCACATCCACGGCATTACCAACGACATGGTGACAACCGCCCCAACGTTTAGCGAAGTATATGGCGACTTCACTAGCTACATCGACGGCATGCAGCTATTCGCGCACAACGCGCCGTTTGACTCAAAAATGATCGTTTCTGAGGTCGACCGTATGACCGGTGGAGACGATGACGAGGACGAGTTCTTCCCGTTTATTGACACCATTGACCTTGCCAAGCAAATACTCGACCGTGGCCCCTACAACCTACCGGCACTCCTTGACCGCCTGGGACTGGACAATCCTGACGCCCACGCAGCAGTAGCCGATGCGACCGCCACAGTGAACATGCTCCACGCCCTCTTCGGGTCTCAGCGCGGCGAAATAGGACGCCAAATCCTGCACCAAGGCCAAGCATTCCACGCCACCAACACCTGGCGTACAAGCCACGCCACCCCACTGCTCCCCCGCAACATATAGGCACCCACCAGCGCAAATACTAACCACGGAAGCCCATGCGGGTGGGCATATGCTTTAGCATATGGCGGAACATACGCTATAACATATGTCTAAATATATGTCCTGCCATATGGCAGGACTCGCAGGCGCACAGAGGTGGGCGCACGATTACGCATATTCCCGCCCGCAGCAGAGAAAAAGGGGGCTACAGGCTCAGTGTGGGAGTATTGCGAAACTGTCGTGCGCGCATTAGTCTAAAATGTGACAGCACAGTTCACCTTTGAATTGCGGCTGCACAATAAAAATAACCCCAACCGACCACGAATCGGCTGGAGTTATCGGACCTAAAGGCCCATGTGAAGCATCGCTGTAACGAGCTTCACGATTACGGTCACAAGAACTATGACCTTGGTAGCCACATCGAGCCAGTCAAGCTTGGTGGCATCAAGGTCTTTTCTTTTGCGACCGGGCGCTTCCAATGAGTGTCTACCCATCGGTCACCTCCCTAACGTCGTAGGGTTGTCCACTCGCCTAATAGGCGCGCAGAACAGCCCACGTACACGCGCGGACCTAACCGCGCACCGACGAGGGAGCCACGCCCACACCCAGCGGGGTGTGGTTGTGAACCAGCACTAACGCTAGCAGCTGCACCTGACGAGGCCTAGAAGCATGATTCCACCCCTCCCTTGTAAAAGCCGTCCACGAGGCAAAATGCACACAGAGTCACTCGTAGCCGCGCTCAAGTCCGTCAATGTCTTCGTCCAGCACCCTAGCTAGACGCACGAAAGAGCAGTTAGCTCTACACATTACTGGATATATGCTTTCGCATATGGCGGAACATACGCTATAACATATGCCTAAGCATATGTCCCGCCATATGGCAAGACATATCACGCCCTCCTAGGGCTGGTGTGAGATGAGCTTTTCGTAATTGGCAAACAATAGCTCCCATAAAACTATGTCCCCCAAAAATAGCTTGGGGGACATAGTAGGCGGCGTCCATCTCACTCATCTTAGAAGCATTACTGAGCAACAGTACTAAATCCAGAAGAGCAGAGAATGAAGGAAGCCAATACAACAAGTGGTTAGCGGTCGTCGACTGGAGTCTTCTTCTCGAATAGAGGACCGGAGAAAATAAAGGCAAGAATCAAAAGTACAGTTCCAGTTCCCACTAGAAGTAAAGGAATGACGCCGTTACCGGATTGTTGCCCAGCGTCTGCGTCACTGGCAGACATTCCCGCACTAAACAAAAAACCTCCAGCAGAGAGCATAATTAGGCCTGAGATTCCTGCTAGCAGTACCGGCCATAGTGCGCGATTCAAAGAATACGCTCCTTCTCGCTATGGATTACATAGAGCAACAACAGTTTTATTATACCCAACATCTGGACGCCAGCTTTCTAGATTCCAGGGATCCTTGAATCCAGCGTTCGAGATATGGCATGAGAGCTGATCACGCATATTTTGCCCATGAAGATGCGCTGGTGTCTTTCGCGTGTACTCATCCCACATTTCATTGTGCAGCTTATCGGAGGTAGCAGCATTATTCGGATAATTTCGGCCTCCCTTGTGATGCACGTGTACGCGCTCTCCTTGAGGAGTGTTCTCGACGTCTACATTAGTGAAGTAGTCCTCCATAGCTTGAGCCTGAGCCGGAACAATCAACGCACCCGTAATAGCAGCTGCTGCCAACTTATTTTTCAGCTTCATTGAAATCCTTCCTAAGCGAACGCGAAGCTTACATATAGAACGCTATGAAATGAGAATGAAGCTGCACAACAAACTAGCTATGAATTCTTGGTAAAGTCTTTCTCTGTTCGTTAATGATGCAGAAAGCCTTTGGTAACCGTGCTTCTTTAAAGATAAGAAAGCATTTCATGATGAAGTACGGCGTGGCATATGTCCCGCCATATGGCGGGACTGACGGGTGCGCATAGTTACCCTCACAGCTGCGCCGCTTTAGGCGTTTTTCAACGCCCGATACACCGTAGGACGGGTCACCCCGAATTCCCGCGCCAAGACTGCTTTCGACTCCCCCGCCAGCACGCGCCGCTTAATCTCCGCCACCTGCTGCGGGCTAAGAGCAGGCTTGCGGCCTTTGTACTTGCCAGCCTTTTTGGCCAGCGCAATCCCCTCTGCTTGGCGTTCGCGGATAATGGCCCGTTCAAACTCCGCGAAGCTACCGAGAATGCCGAGCATTAAATCTGCGCGGGGATCTGTGGTGTCTTTCGCAAACGCGAGATTCTCATGCAGAAAAGTAACAGTCACGCCCTTGCCGGTAAGTTCATCAACAATACCGCGCAAATCCGTAAGCGAACGGGCGAGACGATCAATCGACGACACAACGAGCTCGTCCCCGTCGCGCACATACGCCATACACTCGACAAGCCCAGGGCGCGCAGTCTTAGTACGTCCGGAAATCTTATCTTCAAAAAACCGGTCAATCCTGCCAGAAGCATTGAGTAGTTCTTTCTGACGCTGATTATTCTGCTCCACCGACGAGACACGGATATAGCCCACCCGCTGCCCATGTGAACCGGAGTCATTGGCCATTAGTCTTCGCCCCGCGAGGGTGTAAAGGCAGCATTCTCCTGGGCAATGACCGCATCACGATACGACTCAACCACCCGCGCCAAGTCAGACAACTGTGCCCCGTCGAGACCATCAGCGTCCGCAAGCAAAGACTGCACAATCCTGCCCAACGCCTGCTGCCCCGACGACAACCCACCATGCAGATCTTTCACCCGCGCCAACGCGGGCACAGAGTCAATATGACTTTCAATATGGAAACCATCAGACGACAACACCACACTCACCACTTTCTGTAAACATAAGGCCTAGACCCTCCTAGACACGTGTAAAACAATGCTAGGAACGGCCCTATTTTACAGGAAATATTCTGCTACACACCGGCGTAACAATAGGGTGTACCCCATTGTTTAGTAATGGTGTCCTCTACTTTGGGCGATTGCTTTCAAATGCTGGGCGCAGGGACAACAATTCTGGAAAAGCTAGTTTTGGATCTCTTCTTGGCGAAGCTGATCGAAGACGCTACCGGCGTAATCCTCGTCGAGGATGAAACCGTTGTCGGTTTCTTTGAGAACTCCTTCTTTGACTCTGCGATCCCACCACATGATTAAGGATGCGAGCGTGTAGCCGAGTTCGTATTTCTGACCAGGAACTATAAATGAGTTCTTCATGAGTTCTGGGAAGGTTAGTATTTGTCCTTCTCGGCCTCCGTTGGCAAATGTTTCAGGATCGTGTTGGGGCTCAATATGCTGAACAATCCAGTACACAACGTCGTAAAAGGTTCGACTTTCAGGGCTATTCTCGGTGATTATTGGATTTAAATCTTTGGTGATGAGCTCTGTAGCCTGCTTTAAAAGCTTTTCGATTCCTGGTGTTGGAGTGGCAGATATCGCCTTTCGGAGAGGTTCAGAAAGTGAGCCATATCGAACACCATTGATCCCGATGTTATCCGGCTCTGCATCTTCAACCGTTTCTTCTTGGTCTGGGTAGGGGCCTAGCTTAGACAAGAATGCGTCGACTGATTCTGCAACGGGCATGATGATCCCATCGGGATCGGTATCCACGTACAATACGGCGCCTTCTGGGAAATCTGGCAAGCCGTAGTTAATGACAAAGCATTGATGCATTCCGTCTTCGCTAGCAGCCAAGAGAAGGACTTCTTCGGGAATCTCCCACTCATCCATAAGGAAGGTTGCGTAGTCAATCAAATCAACATGAGCGCCATTGCTTGCTGTGCCGTTGCCGAAGATATCTTCAACAACGACCTCCAAGGTGTCCCCATCAGGCAGGGAAATATCTGTAAGGAAGCATTTTTCTAGGTTGAGGATGCCGCCTCCAGTTTCTGAAAGCAGCATCTTGTAATCATCAGGTAGCTTTTTGCCAAGCTTGCTTTCAAATTCAAGGATGCGTTGACTGTCTGCTGGCTGTGCAGTGTACTCAAAAAGGTTGGCGTAGTTTTTCATGATTGTCCTTTACGATTCGAGGGGTTTACTCCATAAAGCATATCCACCGGTATGTCGCACCTGTTGGTGGAGTTCCTTTGGTATTAGCTGCATGCGATTTTCGTCTTCGTGGTGGTGCCAAACAAGTTCATGCTTCTTACGATATTCACGATCGATTCCGAACTGTTTATCTGCTTGACGGATGTCTTTCCAGCTTTTTCCTGTGGGTTTTTTAAGTTTGATGTCCCCAACACCCTGTGTCGGGTGTGTATGTACATGCTTGTCAAAAACTGGAAAACCGCGTTCTGTAAATCGAATGTCCCCGTATTTTTCATGGAATCCTGGTGGCATCTTAGCTGGATCACCATTTCGCCAAATCCCGTCTGCAAATTGAGCGTTGATCGGATAGCGGTTAGATGCTCCAACTCTTTTGACAGTCGAGGGATATTTGCACTTGGAAGCAATGGTTGCGTAGGAGTGTGCTCCTGGCGCTGGAGTGTGGTACACACCTGAGCGAATGGTCATATGCTGGTTTCGGTAAGTAGCAACTCCCAGTCCAGCACAAGCGGCTGGTATTAGTGCGTCGTCGAGTGCAGCTTTGACCGGAGAATATTGAATAGCGCGTTTAATGGCGCCAGTTTTTCCAATCAGCTTACGGATTGCAGGTATAGCCTTGATGAGCTTTCCTGCTTTTCCTATAGGAAGTAGGCCGACTGCTGTCCATAAACATCCCGACACTTCACCGTGGAAGCATTTTAAGACATCGGTAACGCCAATGAGATCAAGGATGAGGTCTAGGCTTTCTTTTCCAATAGCGTCTTTAATTTTCTGTAAAACGCTTGTTGGTTCCGTTTTTATAAGGCCTTCGGCTTTTGCTGAGCGGGCTTGCTCTAGTTCTGCCATTTCTTTTTCCCAGGCGGCAAAATAAGCGTCATTAGCAGCTTGGGATGCTAAAGAAGCATCTTGCCCTGCAGCGTTTGCTGATTGACGTGCAGAAGCTGCGGACGTAGCCGCGGCCTGTGCCGCTGATTGTGCAGTCGCTGCGTAGGACGCAGCTTGATCTGCATTGGATTCAGCCTGATTTGCATCTGCCTCTGCTGAATTTGCTGCCTGATGGGCTCGCTGTTGTTGTTGGAGAGCGAAGGAAAGTGCTTTATCAGCAGACGCAACATGATTTTGAGCCTGTTGCGCTGATTGCTGTGCGCTTCCTGCCCAACGTTGAGCTTGACGTGCATATTCTGCAGCGCGCTGCGCGTCACCAGTTGCCTGTTTGTGCGCCTGCTGAGCATTAGCTGCTTGTTGTGACGCTATTTCTGCGGCATACTGTCCAGCACTGAGTAAAGCGTCTATTTCTGCATTATGAGCATTGCGTTGCTCGTCCAGCATCGCACGGCGATACTGCTCAACTGAGATGAATTCATTGAGCTGCTGGCGATCGCCAGTAACTGCCGCCTCAGCTGCAATCTTTACTTCTTCACCGCCAGTATCAGTTAATGCATAAGCCTGCTGAAGTTGATCTAAGTAGCGGGCTTTTTCGTAGCCTCCCTTGTTGATGAATTCGTCCAACGCGGTAAACGTTCCCTCTTTGAGGGCCGCGTCAGCTGCAGTTTGAACCTGCGGTCCTGCTTCATCTCTTAAAGCCCAGGCTTGTTCAATAAGTCCAGGAATACGCATTTCTGGAACTGTCACGTTGACGAATTCATCGATAGTTACGTCATCTTCATAGCCGGCTTCATCAGCAGCGTTACGTATTTCTTCGTTGGGATCGTTCAGTGCCCAATGGCTGACTAGATTTAGGTTGTCTTCATATACTGCATCTGGGTATGCATTAAAAGCATATTCAATAAGGTCTTCTTCATTGTTTCCCGAAAGTGCCACTTTGGCTGCCCCTGCTACAGACGGGGTACCAACCTGCGCCGCGCTTAGCGCAAGTTGGCGAAGATCAGATATTGCGTTTTCGGAAGGAGTAAATTCGCTTTCGTCGGCTGGAAGAGAAGAACGTATCTCTTCCATTTTCTGAGTTAGATCATTTCTGCGTTGTTCTTCTTGATTCCTATTTGCGTCTGTGGTGTCTTGAACTTCGCGTGCAAGTCGAGCTTGGTCTTTAAGGAAATCCCGTTCTGTGCGAAGTCGTTCTTCGGCAGCGGTTAATGCTTGCTCGTGGATAGATTTAGCAAGCTGGATGTTGTTTCGTGCTCGTTCTGCAGATTCACTAGAAAGCTGAGCGTGTTGCCCTGCAAATTGTGCTGCATAGTGAGCATTTCCTGCTTCACGAGCAGCATCATCTGCTGCTCGTGCTGATTTTTCGGCATGCTCTGCAGCTTCTCTAGCAGCTTTGCGGGTTTGCTCTACCAGGCTACGGATAGTGGCGACTATCCGGTCAACTTCGTTAGCTGCTGCCCTGGCACGTCCTGCTGCTGCTCTAGCGCGTGCGGCGCCTGCGCGAGCTTCATTCGCCGCCTGCTGGCTAACGCCTGCTGCATTAGCTGCATCTGAGGCTGCAGCTGCGGCTGCGTCCGCGTTACGGGCAGCTGATCCTGCTGCCTGACCTGCAGATTGAGCATGTCCTGCAGCTTCCTCCGCGTAGCGATAGGCCTGTTGGGATTGTTGTGCAGCCTGGGCTGCATTGCGGGCATTCTCGGCAGCTACCCGCGCCCCACGTGCTGCAGCGGCATCGTAAGCTGCAGCATTTGCGGCAGAAGCTGCTTGTGCTGCTGCGGACTGAGCGCGAGCAGAAGCTGCCGCAGCTCTTGATAAAGCAGCAGCAGTCTCTTGAAGGGCAGCTCGCGCCTCATGAGATGCGGCTACAGCTTGATCTGCCATATTGGCTGATTGAGTAGCTAATTTTCCAGCTGCTGTTGCAGCATTACCTGCTCTTTGTTGCGCAGAATCTGCTGCTAAAGCTTCATCGCGTGAACGTTCTGTTGCAACTCGTGCAGCTTCTGCGGCTCGCGCTGCACGATCCGCTTGCATCCATGCTTTGTTATTTTCCTCTGTAGCTGTCTTAGATTCTTTAATCGTAAGATCTACCAGTTGGGATACCGTCATATGCTCAGCATCTTGATCAGCGGCCACATACTGCCCATAACGAAGAAATTCGTCAATTGCTGTATCTGTGCCAATTCGGAGTGCCTCAGATGCGTTCGCGGAAACAGTTGGTAATTCTGAGTCTACGAGCTCGTAGACTTCCCTGCGCTTATCGTTTGCCCGAGCCTCATCCTCACCCTGGGCGGCAAATTCACTGAGAGCTTCTACTGTGTCCTCGCGCAGAGCTTTATCAGCAGCGGATTTTAGACTTGTTCCTTCTTCAGCTTGAGCTGCCTGCCACGCTTGAGCTCTATCGTCTTTACGTTGAGCTTCTTGCCATCCAGTATCAATAAACTTGCTTATCTCATCAGTCGAACCCGATTGAAGGAGACGATTTGCTTGCTCTTGTAGCTGCTGTCCACCAACTGTTGACAAGGTAGTAAGTATTTGGCGCAGATCTTGTAGCTGTGCTTCTTCGCGACCGCCATTAACATACGCAGACCACTCGTGTTCCGATCCGCTTAGTGCAGTAATTGCTGCTTGACGCGAAGACTCGAAAGAAGTATCGAGCATGCTCACCGCGAAGTCACGTGCGTCTTGTTCTTGTAGAGCTTGCTCGGAAACTCTTAAACTGTCAGTTTGAGCTATAGCATTTGCTGAAGAAAACGTTGTTCCCAAGATAACTGCAAGTAAGACGCAAACAATGCGAACCATTTTTAATTGCAGAGGAGTTGTTTTGCGTGGCATGCTCTTAGCCTCTTACTTTCCTGGAAGTGCTAACGCTTGGTCAATAAACCACACAGATTCAGCACTTTTGGATGAAGTTGTCGTTACGCCTTGGGAACCTCGTGTTGTCAGAACGCGAGACTGGTTTAGAGCCGAAGACAATCGCGTTCCCGTAGGAGTTTCACTGACTGCGGAAGGACACCACGTAGCTCCTTGGGGAGAAGGGGAAGACAGTGCTGATACCGTTCCATTTGTTCGCATCGTCAGATATACGCCAGGATATGCAGCGGCCTCAAGCGATATGCATTGGGAGCCGTCTAAAGCTGGGACTACTTTAAATGAACCATCAAGTCGATCGTTAAACTTTGAGTTTCTATCAAGCGTGGATAGCTCAACCCCAGACCAAGAAAGACGAAGAATTCTTCCTGCTGCATTGCGCCCTGCAGAACGCAAGCTAACGACATTCGGGGACTCAGCGTCGATATCTAGATTTCCGGTTGCGGCTCCGGTAGAAGTCGCAACCGGCGTAACTTGAATTTCCACAACGGTAGAACCACGGCGATCAACATCGATGTTTTGTACACCTCCGGGTTTAACGACACGCTGCCAGTAGACATCACCGCCAGGGAGTTTAAAAGCAACCGCCACCGGTACTTTAAGCTCATTAACAATTCCGTAGGAACCGGTAATGTTAATCGCAACCCAACCAGTCTGCTTCGTCAAGAAAAAACAAGCTCGAGAGCCAGACAGGGAAGACGAATCGACACGAATGTATTCAGAAGACGTACCGCATTCCTTTTGGATAATCCCGCCATCGCCGGCAGTGATATCCACATCGTCTGCGCCCAATGCAGGAGATACGCCTAGATTCATAAACGCTAAACCAGAAAGTACGCCTGCAAAAAGACGTTTAAGAGAAAAGTTCATTATTTTCCTTAAATTGAAGTACACCCTGCCTACTTAGACAGGGGAATATAGGTGGTTTTCGAAGAGTCAATGGTCGATCGCAAAGTGCCGGCGAACTTTCCCCAGATCTGCGAACCAATGTGATCGGAGCTAAAAGGGCCCTGAACTTTAGAGGTTTGAGTTGGACCAAAAGATTCAATAATGAGCCGTACCCACGTTTTATCCGAGTCGGTATAGGACGCCTTTGTCTCCTCATTGTCAAAAATGAGATCGTCTTCATCCGCAGAAGGCTCCGTAACCTCGTCGAAGCGAACATTGAGAACTCGGCCATCGCCTTCTGGATGATCATCGGTAGTGACTAAGGAGAAACCGTCATCAGAAATCCGATCCACGGTTACTTTGTTTTTAACTCCGCCCATACCTGTAAAAGTGCATACGGAGCCCTCGGTAATTTCGTCAGGACACCCTGAGAGAGGAAAGTACTTATCCATGTTTTGGATAACCTCTCGATAGACACCCGTTGCATGCCACCGCTTAAGTTCCGACTTGGAAAAGAGAGGGTAAACCTGACGGTAGCTAGAGATTTTCTTTTTATCGAACGAAGCTAAAGCCTTGCCAGTAGGTTCAAAATACTGAATAGATCCGCCCTGGAAATCCTGCTTTATGCCTCCGCCTGCAGCGTATTTTTCCGATGTGGGAAACTTCAACGAGCTACGCTCCCATCCCTGACTTCCCCAGAAATCCCGGATGGGGCCAGAAATACTATGGACCCCGCTAGCTTGTGACCAGTAGATAGATCCGCCTTGAAAATGGTTGTAGCGCCCAGTCTTTTCTGGGGTAAGCAACTCATCAGTGGTTGGGTACCCTAGCTCACCGGTCTCCCAGCCTTGCTGAGCCCATTTATCGCGAATGCCTCCCCACACTTGATGAGCATCAGTCTCTGGCGACCAGTAGATAGACCCGCCCTGGAAATGGTTAAACCGCCCCTTGCCATCAGGGGTCTTCAACTCATCGGTAATGGGATATCCCAAGGCTGCGCCTTCCCAGCCAAGATCTCCCCACTTATTGCGGATACGCCCACCCACCTGGTGAGCAATTCCATTATCTACACCAGCATGCCAGTAAATGGAGGCATCCTTAGCGAACACCTGGAACCGACCATTATTTTTAGCTACACGCTCATCAGTTGTAGCGTCACCAAAAGTCTTCCACCCACCAAGCCGGTGATACGCCTCTTCAATACGACCACCAATCCAATGACCGTGAAAAACCTTGGCACTTGAAACACCAGCACCAGCAAAAGTAACACTTGCACATACCGCAATAGTTGCAGTCAACTTCTTAGCGAATTTCATCCGTAGCCCTTTCACGCCACCGCTTTTAAGAACAGCTGAACACCAGATAATTGGCAGCCGGAGTTAGGGTATCGCTACGGTTATACACAGTCCATAGATATGTGTTTAGAAACTTTCTCTAAAACTAAATAATTCGCTAAAACGCCAGATAGACACATGTACAGACTCGATTTTCGCGTCTCGTGAAAGGCGGGCAGAATAACCTATATAAGGGGTATATATAACTCTAAACTAAACATTTACACTGCACATTCAGGCTGGGCAGTGTACACATTGCACGTCAACGATGCACTTAGGTGGGTGTAGCGGTGGCTGACATTGTGTATGAAGCCCAGGACACGCACCTGTGCACCCTATTCATCAAAGCCCACGGGGACGGTGGAGACTACGAGTACGAGCTAGACGCCGCCAAACACTTGCAGGTATTACAGGCGGAACTGCCTGCCACTTCCCCACTGGCCCGCGACGCCGGCACACTCGCTAAGTTTGTGTGCGCAGCACAAAGGAATCTGTCTCAACAACGGCCCGCAGATAATCCCGACGAACTTCTAGACTTAGCCACCAGTCTCAAAGAAAGGCTGGAAGGCGCTCAATAAAAGGAAACTCCCCTAGTGCTTCTCGTCGTTGGAAGCACTAGGGGAGAAGCCACCTGCGGGGGTTGTGGCTTTTTATTTTCCTTCCGTCCGACTATGCGCCGGGGGAAGTGCGCTGCGGACACCCAAAACCATACCGCCTTACAGCGCGCCCGCAACCGCAGCAACCCTAGAGCTGAGATAACAAGCTAGGCCTACTCGGTGGAATTCCCTCGACAGGTGTTTAACTTCTAAAATTGTGGGATACACATGTATACATATACGCATGTGTATACATGTGTATATGATGAGTTCTTTTAACCTGGCCCCTATCTACGATAGTCATCCGCATAGCATGACATACACACATATGCATGTCGCTACCTGGATAAAATATCCTTAAAGCTATTCTCGCTTTATGACTCGAGTAGTTTCCGTGATTCAGTCGAAGGGCGGGACGGGGAAGACCACACTTTCGGTGATGCTCGCAGAGGCAATTCGGAAGATGGGTTATGCGGTTGCGGTCGCAGACGGCGATCCCCAGCAATCTGCCACCCGATGGGCAAGCAAAGTAGAAGACTTTCCATTTCCTATCGAATCTGTCCGCAGTTCAAGTGATTTCTCCGGAGTCGTTAGGAGAGGGAATAACCCGGACTTTCTTATAGTTGACACCCCTCCAGGTGGTTTAGCTTTCATTACCGAAAGTGCCGAGGCTGCCGATCTGGTCCTTCTTCCAACTGGTGTTTCTCCAATGGATATTGACCGGACTCAGGTAACGCTTTCTTGGCTAATAGAAATGGGGATACCGACAGCAGTCGTTCTGTCGAATGTAGATAAGAGAGAAAAACTTCTAGACGAAGTCCATGCCGAGCTGGAAGGTGATGAAACCGCTGCCCTTGCTGAGACAGTCATCCCAACAAGGGCAGCGACGCGTCGCGCCTTCGGAACAAAGCCAAAAAGTACGAAAGTTTGGGCTTCTTTAGCTCAAGAAGTAGTCGCAGCATTTGAGGATTAAGGGGTAAACAATGGCAATTCCAAAAGCTAAAAATAAGACACAGAAAGGATTATCTGAAAATAGTTCAGAATCCTCTCCTTCAACAAAGATGTTCGCTCAAGCCAATGATAAAGCGACACGCCTTCAACTGTATGTCCGCGATCGGCAACTGATTAAGGAGCTTAAACTCGCTTCAGTAGAAGAAGAGAAGAGCATATCCCAACTTTTTGAAGAGTGGGCCACACAGTGGCTCGAGGGAAGAGGCTAACCATTAGTATGCATATGCGTATGTACGTGTATGCATACATACGTATACGGGTATATATCTTTTCCGCGCTTTGACCTCTCCACTTTCTAGAGCTCTGGGCCAGTATCTTGTTGCTGCTCTTCTAGGTCTGGGGCGTAGTCGGTATTGTCGTAGTCCTCGTTATCGTCAGATGCGTCCTCGTAGCTATCGTCGGATTCGCCGAGTCCGAGTCCTGCCAAGAAGTCCATGCTTGCCTGTGCTCCGGGGTGGAGTTCATAGTCGTCGTCCTCGACTACATCATGAACCGGGGCGTTGCCGTTGTCGACAAAAATCCTGTACTTGCTCAACGGGTCTACATCGTCGGCAATCTTATGCTCAATCTCATCGGGCAGGTAGTCGGTGTCCTGGTAGACCTCTGGGTCATCGAACTCGGCCTGCTTCTGGTTTTCCGTCGCGTTGGTATCAACGGTGTCTGCCGCATCCTCATAGGTGTCAAGGTCAGCGGTGTCGTTGTGTTCTGGCTGGGTAAACGCCGTGGTGGAAAGTGGCGCGTGCTGGACTGCGTGCGGGTTATGGCGGCGCAGCCACTCGTCAAGTTCCATGTCGGTGCGTGAGGTAATCGGCGGGAGCTGATTACGATGCCCGGTATCCAGCCGGTCAAACTCTAGGTCGAGTCGGTAGCGGATAAGCCGGGCAATGTCTTCGGCGTTGTCGGTATCAACCGTGGCGTGTTGCATGGCTGCTCGCGGGTCGATTCCGGCATCAATCATCTTCGTCCACGCATGGCGAATAGGCTTAGTGCCCTCGTCGGATTCTTCTAGCTGCTTTATCTGATGTGCTGGCAGGGTGTCGATCCAGTCGGGTAAGTAGGCGTCGATGAAGTCGTTGATAGCGTCATCGCGGCCAAGGTTCCACAGGCGGGTGATGCGCTCGGGGCTGGTTTGTTCGTCGATGACTTCGCGGACAATATCGTGGGCGGCGCGTGGGTTGGTGTCTTTGGATACGACATAGTTAAAGACGTCTTGTGCTCCAGGCGCGTTTGCGTTGCCGATGTAGTGGTAGTGACCATCTTCGGCATCCGGGTCAAGGATATGTTCGGTGACGGCATAGATGTGGTTGGCAAGCTTGCCACGGGTCAGTGCCACGTACATGCCTGCTCGGTCAACGGACTGGTCGATTACCGCGCGGGTGACATCGACGGTTGTGCCCTGGGCGCGATAGACGGTGGCCGCGTAACCGAGTTGAACGTTCTCGCGCACATAATCAGCCGGGAGGTGTTTGATATGACCTTTATCGTCGGTGGCGATGATGCTTCCATCGTCGCGAATATCAGCCAGGGTGAGCAGTTCACCGTTGGTTACTCGCGTGGTTGCCCCGGTGTTCTGGTCGCTGAAAACGCGGTTTTGGCGCGTGAGGATAGTATCTCCCAGACCAGCGCTCTCGCCGCGCGCGATAGTAATCGTGTGCTCGTTGTCGACCTCTCCGCAGGCAATACGGTGGGAGCGAATCATGGTGTTTAGTGCCACCACGTCTTTGTTGGTGGCTGCGATAAGCAGGCTGTTATGGCCGTTGGCAACATCGGAAAGGTAGTCGCTTACGGCACTTTCCAGCATGCTAGAACGCCCACCGCCGTGAACCCAGCCGCGCTGATTGTAGAAGTCGAACGTGGAGGTATCACCCTCGCGCAGGCGCAAGCTGGCGGCAGATTGCTCACTGTCACCGCCGAAGCGAATGACTTCGGAAAGCTGGTTATCGGCGCGCTCGTTTTCTTTGACCATCGCACCAAAAAGCCCGCCGTTTTCGACTGCGCCGAGCTGTTTGTGGTCGCCGACAAAGCGCACGACTGCGCCGGCGTCTTCGGCGATTTCAATCAGTGAGCCGATGTTGGGGGTCGAGACCATGCCGGCCTCGTCGACCAAAATCATGTCGCCGGGATTAATCTCAACCGGCAAATCTTTCACGCTATAACCATCCTTGTTGGGGTGGTTTCCGCGCCACGTAAAGGTCAGTTTATCGACTGTTAGTGCCTGGGTTCCGAGGTCTTGGGAGAGTACGTCAGCGGCTTGTGCCGAGGGTGCTAGGCCGATGACTTTGTTGCCTTTTTGTGCCCATACGTCAGCAACCAAGCGCAGCGATGCGGTCTTACCGGTACCGGCAGGACCGACACCAGTAGCAGCGAGTGTGCCGCAGTTAAGCAGGTAGCGTGCCATTGCTTCCTGGCCGGAGTTGAGCCTAAAACCGGCCTGCTTTTCGTGAGCATCAACAGCTGAATCAATAGCTGCTGAGTCGGCAAATTCCGCTACTGGTTCATCTAGTGCGGCGAGTGCTTTAGCTTCGGTATCCAAGATTTCCTGGGTGGTAAAAAACTGCGAATCGGCGAAACTATCGCGCGACAAACCACGCTGGGTTTTAAGCCGTTCAGGCAAGTCCAGCATCTCGAAATCGTTAAGCGCAATGGCTTGTTCTTCCACAATTAGCTCGGTCATGGAGTCGTGGATGATGTTGCGTTCAGTCACTGATTCGAAGCGATATGCCTGAAGTTTTTGCGCCACAGCCGTTGAAATATGGGACTTGCGGAAATAGG
>NZ_CP073099.1 GCF_030503735.1 Corynebacterium tuberculostearicum
TCGGTTGGCCCGTCGTTGGTAGCCACAGAGCGCAAGAGGTACTCGTACCCCGTTCCGCTGTGGACTACTCGCAGGCTCATCATGTAGCCCATGCTACCAGCCAAAACCCGATTAACACTAAGAGTGCATAAGGTGTGTGTCTTTTCAGGCGCAAGCGCCTGGTGAGCGAAGCTCACGTCTGGGCGTTAGCCCAGGTGCGATGAGACGAGGCAAAAACGTCGTTTTTGTCCATCGCACAAGCGCTTCCCGCAAGGGGGCGCTTGTGTCAGGCTTGCCCGTGGTGTGTGCTGCTGGCATGCTGGAAGCATGGTCAAAGCAAACAAGTCCCTGAAAAGCCGTCAGGCGTTGCGCGCGCATTTTGAAGAAGAACAGCAAAAGCTGCGTGACCGCAAGAAGAAGCTCAACTCCCTGTTGTCCCTTATCGATCAGCGTGAGAATCTCAACGAGAAGATTGGTCACGCCTCGCAGGCAGTCATCGATCTAGGCGAGCCTAAAGAACTCGTGCGCGAACTCGTCGGTGTAAGCCAGCGGAATTTCAACGACATGCTCAAGACTGCTAAGGAGTCCTCCCCTAGTGCGGAGGACTCCTCTGGAGACGATGAGTCGCATACTGGCGATGGTGAGCGCAACGACGAAGCCGCCAGCGCCACTGAGGGCGCTGGCGGCGATGAGAATGGTGGCCAGTAGTCAGTAGAGAGAAAGTCAGTCTTCGGCGTTAGCGGCTGCGGCTACTGGTGCTCGTTCGGGTCGTAATACTCGCCAGGGTTGGCGGGCGCGTCTTCGTACGTGTTGGAGTAGGGCGAGTCGTTAGTCTCGTCCGTTGCGCGCTCGTAGTGGTCGGCCATAGATCCAATCATCACGCCGAGGAAGGTGAGGAAGAACCAGATGATGACCCAGGCGATGATTCCGCCTAACGCTCTGATGATTCCTGCCACCAGTCCTGCACGTCGTATCTGGGCAATGAGCATCCAGACCGGAATGGCGAAGAGTGCTAACTGCCACCAGTCGGAAAAGTCGTTGATGGAATTGATAAATGGCAGTGTGTCCATGGGTTGTCCTTCCTTCCTCTCTGTGGTGCGTGCTGCCTATGGTGTCATAGCCTGTGGACGTGTGAGGGTGTCATGAAAGACTTTGACGATATTCCTTTCGAAGAGCTTGCACACCTTAAGCCGGTAGTGGAGCCTTCGGCTTCGCAGTCTCGCACTAAACGTGTTCATGATCCTGAGCTTGCTTTCGACGATAAGACTGTTAAGACGTTCTTTGAGCATGTGGTGAAGTCGCCGCATGGTTGTTGGCTGTGGGTTGGTTCTATTTCGTCTCCTGACGGCTATGGACGGTTTACGTGGCAGCGCGGTAACCGTCAGCGCACGGTCTCCGCGCATCGGTTCGCGTTGCTGTGTGAGGGTGTGGTCTTCGCTCCTGGAGAAGTAGCCGAGCACGAATGCAATGAGCCGCTATGTGTGCGCACCGGGCCGGGACATGTGCGTAAGACTACGCAACGCGAGAACTTGGCTTATGCCGTCGAGCTTGGCAGGCACGCGGGAAACCGCGTGGCCGTTACCGCGTTGTCTTCACGTGTAGAACGCTCGCGACGTGTGCGTGACGCGCTTGCTGACGGTTGGGACGAAGATAAGTACCGGGTGGCTATTTTCGGCGTCTCTGATGACCAACAAACACTGTTTTAACTATCACGGTTGTCAGCTCGCGCCGCCACGCTTTATGCGCGGCGGCGCTTGGCTTGTGTCAGGTAGTGCTACAGGCTAACCGTTGCTACGTGCTGTTCGGGTAGGCAGTAGAACTCGCGAGTGGTGCCGCGTTCAATCCAATACGATTCGGAGTCGTTGGCGGCCCATTCTTCCAAGATGTCGCGCGCCTGCTGTGGGGTTGGGTTCAGCGCGTGCAAGAGCGCAGAGATTTCTGTTCCGCTAAACACGGAAGCAACCCCGCTATCCGACAGTGTTTCAAGCGCGATAGTGTGCGCGCGGTCGGCAGTGGTTGGGTAGTCAATGGAGCTCATGGTGTTCCTTTGCGTCGTGGGTTTTGTGTGATGGTGCGCGTGATGGTGTGGAGAATGCGCGCCCCTCCCCTAGCGGTTTGTTAGCTCGTAACGGTCGGCAGTCCAAGCACGGAACCGCGTCCCTCGAATAGGTCGCGGGCAGAGCGTCCGCCGCGTGCTAGTGCGTGGGTGAATCTATGCGGGGTGGCAATTTCGTAGATGCGGATCATCGTCTTTGCCAAGGAGTGATCGGGCACGGCACGCTGGACCATTGCGAGGTAGTGCGGGATGGTCTTGTGTTCGGTGGTGTGGAAGGCTGCCAGGCACCACGCGTTAGCGCGTACGTGCGCGCTGTCTGCTCGGCTGGCGATGGTTTCCCAAGCCTGCCCCTCAAGTTTGTTGGGAGTGCGGTCGAAGAACAGGTCTCGGCATTCAACGTGTGCGACGTATTCGGCCAGCTGCTCCAGTGCCGGCTGGTTGAAATTGGTGGTGGTTACTTCGCCGCGTGCAATGCGGTCGAGGTAGTGCTCATAGCTTTTGGTGAGTTCGGTTGCCATGGTTGGCGATTCCTTTCAATCGGTGTCAAGCGATATAGCTGGGGTTTTCCCCTTGTTGCTATACTTATAGCTAACCCTATTGCAATACTTATAGCAAGTGGTATAGCGACTATTTTGCGCTTTTACTGCCCCTGTTGGCTAACGCTTTAAAGGTCGATGTTTTGGTAGCGGTTCCAGGCTTGGCGCTGCCCTATTCCATGCTCGACCATAATATTCATAAGTTCGTCTTCGGGGGCGGTTTCGGCGGCGTAGCGCAGTTGCTGTGCCATGTATGCGAATTGTCGCCGGTAGGATGCGCCGACGACTTGGCGGGCGTATTCGCCAATATGAAGGTCGTTGGCCCCGAGCGTGAGTAGGCCGACAATGGTGAAGTTTATAAGGTCGGCGGGTGCCGTAGCGCCCCCGTGTGGGGCCTGACCCCCGGAAAGTGGACACGTCGGGGGGTTAGCTATGCTGCTTTGGTCAGTGTAGCTGATGCGAGTGCTTCGAAGTCATCGGGAGCTAGAAGGTTACACCACGAGTGTCGCCGGCGCGTGTTGTAGCGCATGCACCACCGGAAGACTTCCTGCCGGCAGGTTATCGGATTGTCAAAGATTTTCCGATCACGCAGCACTTCACGTTTTAGGGTGGCGTTAAATGACTCTGCCAGGGCATTATCGGCACTCGTTCCTACCGCGCCCATGGATTGGCGTACACCCAGCGACGAGCAGTATTTTCTAAACGCTTGTGAGGTGTACACGCTGCCGTGATCGGAATGAAAAATGGCCCCGTCAAGACTTCCACGCACACCATGTGCGTGGGCTAGAGCATCAATGACCAACGAGACACGCATGTGGTCTGCGAGTGCATAACCTGCAAGTTTCCGTGAATAGGTGTCAATGACTGTAGCCAAATACATGTTCTTGCCACCCTTACACGGCAGGTAGGTAATGTCGCCGACATACACACGGTTCGGCTCGTCAGCTGTGAATGTACGGCCTACTAGATCTGGCATGACACGGTGACCAGGCTTGCGCCTGGTGGTGATGCATCGACGCCGTTTGCTAAAGCCTTTTAGCCCCATGTTTTTCATGATGCGTGCAACCTTCTTATGATTGACCGGGGTATACGCTGGGTCTTCCTTGAGGCTTGCGGCGATGCGTTTAGCACCATAAAGCCCGTTCTCATCATCAAAGATGGTTGTAATTCTTGCACCAATAAGGGCATCGGAATACATCTTTAACCTGCGCTTTTTACGGGTGCTGACCCATTTATAGAACGAGGAACGATTCAGCTTTAAAACGTGGCACATCCGCTTAACCGAGTACTCGGTTCGGTGGTCATAGACAAACTGGAAGCGGATCACCAGCGTGTCTCTTCGGCAAAATATTTCGCGGCCTTGCGCAGGATATCGCGTTCTTCGCGCAGCTTCGCGTTCTCTTTTTCCAGCTGGCGGATTCGCTCAGAATCATTCGTCGCTTGGGCTTTATCATGCACGGCTTTAATGCGGGCACGTTTGCCGGTGCCGTACTTTTTGACCCAAGAATGCAGCGAGGCTCGATTAATACCGAGCTCCGCTGATGCTGAGTTCAACGAGAGGTCCTCATTGTTTTCATAGAGGGCCACGGCATCGCGTTTGAACTGTTCGGAATACCTGGACATGGTGGTAGATTACCTTTCTTCCCAGCCCAACCGGGCTGGATATCAGGTGTCCACCAAAAAGGGGTCAGGTCCGTGCTTGAAGGTAACTGCGCACCGTGGCCGCGTCGATGGGGCGGTTATCGTCAAGGAGTTGAGCCATTGCGGTAAAGATGCGGGCGAAGATGGGGCTTTCGAAGTCTCCGGGATGCAGTGCGGCAGCAATGCGCTGTAGTTGTTGCTTGTCCCCTGCGTGCATCATGCCGCTAAGGAGACAGGCTTCGGAGCTGGAAAGTGTTACTTCCACATTGAGGTTGATTGTGGCGGTGTCCATGGTGACATCTTTCGCAAGGTCGTAGAGGAATGTTCTATACCGCCTGCAATACGTATAGCTAGCGGTATAGCTATACGTATTGCTAGTGGTTAGTTGATAGCGATGCTGGCAATGTAGTGCGGGCTGTTGTCGGTTGGCCGTTGGGTGAAGTAGTACTTTCGCCCGTTGGCCATTGCGGTGTAGGCGTCGCTGTCGGCGCTAACCCAGGCGTCGAGGACGGTGTGGGCGTGTTGCGTGCTGGCGTTGGTGGCGTTGAGGAGGGCGGCGATTTCTTCTCCGCTGGCGGCGTGGGCGAGGTGGTTCCACAGGCTTTCGTCAAATGCTTCGCTGGCGTTGACGTTGTAGATGATTGCGTCGTTCATTTCGTAGCTTTCTTGGTGTTTGTGAGGGTTTCCAGCTCCGAACGTACCCGCACGCCCTGGCGCGCGGGTACGAACTGTTTAGGCGTGGACTTCTTCCATGGCGGGCAGGAGTCGGCCTAGCAGGTGGACAACTTCGTCCATAGTCAGGCCGATGGTACTGCCGTACTCGTCGGTTTTCGCGACAACTGCGTCACCGTGGTAGTGCTGGTAAATGGTGCCGACTTCGTTGCGGATAGCTGTAGTCAGCAGGTGGTTGACGTCTTCGGTAAATAGTCCTTCGTCGTTGACCCAGAAATCAAAGTGTGGGGCGCTTACTACGTCAATGTTGCCGCGTACGGATGCGCAGAGGTAGTCATAGGTGGACTGATTGTTGACGATGGGGTCGGCTAGTTCGATGGTGACTGCCCCGGTGGTTTCAATGAGAATAAAGTAGGTTGCCATGGTTGGCGATTCCTTTCAATCGGTGTCAAGCGATATAGCTGGGGTTTTCCCCTTGTTGCTATACTTATAGCTTACCTTATTGCAATACTTATAGCAAGTGGTATAGCAACCTTTTTGGGGGAATTTTTAAACCCCACCGGCGTGGGCTGGTGGGGTGTGGTGGTTTAGATTTCGATGATGGTTGCGACGATGGTCATGAAGTCGCCGCCGGGGATAAATACGTAGTCGCCTGCCTGTGGCAGCTTGAGCTTGGTTAGCTCGTCCCAGATTTCTGTGGCGTTGGCGTTGGATACGGGGATGAGTCCGAAGAAGTCTTTTACTTCGTCGCGAATGTCGGCTAGTGGGTGTGCGGTGTCGATGGTGGCGTGTTCTGCGATGTAGCCGAAGTGGCGGGTGCAGTATGCGTGGTAGCGGGCGGTTGCTTCGTCGCGGGTAAGTGTTGCGATTGCCATGGTTGGCGATTCCTTTCAATCGGTGTCAAGCGATATAGCTGGGGTTTTCCCTTGTTGCTATACTTATAGCTTACCCTATTGCAATACTTATAGCAAGTGGTTTAGCGGGTTTTGTTGGGGGTTTTATTTCTTCTACCTGCGGTTTCGTGTCGGTTCTGCGGTGGGTTCGGCAGGAGACGGTGACGCACGGCTGCCTTGTCCCGCTCCCCGTATTCTTTTCCCTTTCGGCGGGAAGGCACAAAGAAGCGAACAGGCCAGACCGCCAGAGGTCATAAGGATCGTGGAATAAATAGCGCAGGGGCGCAGTCCCCGGAGCGGTTTATGCCGCGAAAGCCGTTGACCGACAAGGGCTGGACTGTACGCTGCGACTGGCTTCCCACAGGGAAAAGAATCCACTCGCTTGCAGTACTGCGCGTGGTTTCCGTAGGGATGCTGGACGCTATGGCGTATGCGGGTGCGACTGCGGGGTATTTTCCACGGGAGTTACGCACGCGTACCCCGTGGGACGGTTAGGCAATGATGATGCGCGTAAATTCCCGCAGCGAAGCGAGGAAATTGGAGCGGTGGGGCGGTGCGGTGTGTGGGATGCGTTGTAGCCAGCTATACCGGTTGCTATTTTTATTGCTATATCGCTAGCAATAGGTATTGCTATGGGTTTTGTTTGCCCTGGTTATTGACTGGTTGCTCTAGAAATGTGTCATAGCGTGCGCGGGCGTTGCGTTGTGCGCGGCCTTCTTTGATGAACAGGTCGTAGAGTTCGTCTTCGGGAGCTGCTTCGGCTAGTCGTGCGAGTTTGTCGGCCATGGCGGCATATTGGCGGCGGTAGGAAGCACTGGCGACTTGTTGGGCATAGTAGCCGGTGTGGAATGGGTTGGCGTCGACGGTGGTTAGTGTGTAGATAAGCCCGTCTACTTCACCCAGTGGGACACCACTGTTTTCGCCTTGTGCTCGGAGTGCGCTGCGGATGCTGGCGGCGTCGCAGGGTCGGTGCCGGGCGAGTTGGTTTTGTATTGTGGCGAAAACAGCCGCGTAGTTGGTCTCGTAGAAGTCGTTGGTTTCTAGCCGGTCGACGTGGTGTTGTAGCTCTGTGCTGTTGCGGGTGACAAGCAGCGCGGCGAGCAGGAGGGCTTCGGGGTTGTCGGTGGGAGTGTCATCGACTTCGGTTACGTAGTCCTCTGTCATGGTGTGGCCTTGTTTTAGGAGTTGTTTTGCCTGCGCCAGGCGTTGAGGAATAGCTGGGAGATGGGCAGGTTTTGGTTGTAGGCCAGTTCCCTAATGGCCATGTATTCCTCGACGGGTACACGGAGGAAGACGGAGTGGCCCTCGAAGGCGCTTCCTGGCCCGCGTCGTGGGCGGTCGTAGGTGAGGTTGCCGATTGCTCCGGATTCGGGGTCGGTGCGTAAGGCGTTGAGGAGTTGGGCGCCAAGTCCGATGCCGGTTTGTTCTTTGATTTTGAGCATCGTGGCGTGGAGTTCTTGGGGGACTTTGACGGTGGTGTTTTTGGTGCCGCCTACGTCGATGAAGTCATCTGTTTTGATTTTGCGCGTAGTTTTGAGCAGGTAGTTGTCTTCGTCGCTGACTGTTTGTTTACTGCGTGCTCGGGTGGTGGCGCGCTGGGTGGTGGTGCCGTTGTTTTTCTTAAGTGCGCGGTTGGCGAAGTTTTTGCCGAGGTTGTTAGTCATTGATGAGTTCCCATGCTTGGTTGAAGAGGAAGTCGTATCCGTAAAGTTGTGCGCGTTTGTTGGCCGGCCAGGTTCCGGTGGCGTTGCCGAGGGCGGCGCGTTGGGGGATTGCTGGCCATAGGTAGGGGATTTCTGCTTCGTTGAGGATGTTTTTGCAGTCATCGACTGTTTTAGACGAGGCGTTCCACATGGTAAATATCACGCGGTATTTAGTGCCTGCGGGCACGGCTCGCTGGGCAGTGGTGATGACTTGTTCAAGTTCGGTGACTGTGCCTTTGGTGGGAATGAGGATGAGGTCGGAGTGGTTGGCGACTTCTTGAATCATGGAGTGCTCGCCGGGTGGGCCGTCGACGATAACGATGTCTTCGTCGGGGATTTTCTTAAAGGCCCGCAGGATTTGGTTGTAGTTGCCCGTGTGGAGGGTTACGTCTACGAAGGGCAGCTTGGGATTGTCGGCGTGAGCATCTTCGGCCACTTCGTGCCAGGAGCTGAGCGTGCCTTGGTTGATGTCGGCGTCGATGATGTGGATGCGGCCGTTGGTGAGGCCGGAGTAGTAGGCTGCTGCGGCGAGCCAGACTGTGGAGGTGGTTTTGCCGACGCCGCCTTTGGCGTGCAGCAGGGAGATGACAGGCATGTTCTATCCTTTCAATCGGTGTCAAGTGCAGCGTAGAAGCAGGTTCTTTGCTGTTGTTTTCAACGGTAACACAATAGCAATACTAATAGCAATAGGCATTGCTATTAGTATTGCTATTTCTTTATTTTTGGTGTTCAGGTTGACGATTTTTAAACTTGGCAGTTATTATTAAAGCGTCAAGTGATTAAGAGCTATCCTTTTAATCGGCAGATTGGCCCCAACTTCGGTTGGGGTCTTTTTGTTTATCTGCCCCGACCTTGGATTCTAGGGGTCGTTGCAACGATGATGGTTAGTTTGGTTTGATGCTACCGGTTTGTGTGAGGGCGTTGGTCATGACTTCGGCTGGGGTGCGCCAGTTGAGTGCTTTGCGTGGTTTGTGGTTGTGAATGTTGGCGATCATCTCCAAGTCCTCGGCACTGTAGATGGACAGGTCGCTGTTTTTAGGAAGGTTTCTTCTCAGCCTGCCGTTGGTGTTTTCGTTGCTGCCGCGTTCCCATGGCGATCCTGGATGGCAGAAGTAGATGGGAATGTCAGTAGCCATGGTAAAGGCTTTATGGCCAGCCATTTCGCTTCCTTGGTCCCAGGTAATTGATGACCAGATAGCTTTATCGATTCCTGCAACTGCCTTGTGCAGGGCTGTGAATACTTCTTTGCTGGTATGCCTTCCCGGTAAGTGGCCAAGGACAACAAATCGGCTAACGCGTTCTACTAGCGTGATTACCGCTGATTGGTTGTTTTTACCGAGGATGAGGTCGCCTTCCCAGTGGCCTGGCAAAATACGTTCACTTACCTCATCTGGCCGGTCGTCTATGAGGATCATGTCGTCGACGAAGCGTTGCTGGGAAGCTGTGGTGGTGCGTGATTGGCGTTTCTTGCGTTTCTTTCTACCGGTCGGCAAGTCCAAGCCAAGGTCTTTGAGTCTTCCTTTGGCCTGCAGGTAAAAGGCGTCATAAATCGTTTCGTGACTAATGCGCATGTCCTTATCAGTGGGGTAGTCGATGGGCAGGCGATTAGAAATCTCCTCAGGTGACCATTGTGCCCGCAATTGTGCGCATACATAGTCCCATAGCCTTTTGTTGGCTAGTAGTTTCGGTATTTTCGGCCGCAATCTCCGCGCACAGGCCTTTAACTGGGCTGTTTCCGCACGATACGGGCCTTCAGCACTGTGGTTTCTGCGCACTTCACGCTGAATTGACGATGCACTACGCCCTAAACGGCGCCCAATCTCACGCAGTGGCACATCTTCGCGGAGAAGATCGGCGATAATGACGCGTTCTTCGAAGCAAATGTAGCGATTGCTGATGCGTTTATACGGATCTACCCCGCTAGGTAAGGCGGGAGGGGCAAGCCTTCCGGATTCGATGACATCATGGCGTTGGTGCAGCGCTTTCATAAGTCTGTTATACGTGCTGGCGTCTTCGCCGACGGGTATGAACTCTTCTCGTCGACCCTGGGATTTGGTGAGTCCTTTTTCGAAATCTAAACGCAGTCGACGATCAATTCCTACTGCCGTGCCAGCATCACCACCAGGCAGGCTCGCCAGCCGAAGGCGCAGGTATTCCACTCTTAACTGCGTCTGGCGGACTTTCCGAGCATACTGACTTAACCGGATATGGCACCCAGCTTCCGTAGCTACGGCATACGCAGCGGTAAGATGCATCCCACATCTTTTAGCAGCTTGGCGTACCGACAGTCCGCTTCGGACTAGCTCTACAAGCTGGACAGCCTGGCTGCCGCGGCGATCAACTCGTTTGGCTTTATACACGACTGGCAATCCAAAGGCATGGCAAAAATTCAAAGCATGCCCGTAATGACAGCCAAGCTCACCAGCCGCCGAACGGACACTACGCCCACTGCCAACCAAGGCAACTAAGCCACGACGATCCGATTCAGACAACGAATGAAACGGGCCAACAACCCCAGACACAACAACACCCTCCTAAGGGAAAGTGTTGCAACGACCCTCTGAACTCAAGGACCGCACGGCAAATAGCCGAGGAAATTGGATGCGAACGAAGCACTGTAGCTCGGCATATTTCTGCCCTTACGCGAAACTCACCAACGACTAGCTCAATGCTTGTTCGAATAGGCCGCGACTCATGTCGCGGGTGCGGCCTATTGTCGAGACCATGAGCTTCCTTACCGAGTACAACGAACCCCGCGACCTAAACCTGATTGATACTTCTCCCGCCAAGCTGGAGGGGGACTGCTACGAAGTGGCCAGCGCTTTGCGCGCCGCCGCCCGCTTTCTCGAAGTCCTCAACCAACTACCGGGCACTCCCGCAGTGCGTGACTGGCAAGGCGACGCAGATGAGCTAATAAACATTGCGGAGACGCTTACCGATGACGCCGCAGAGTTTTTCAACGACCAAAACTAACGTCCCGTTCCGGTTGCGGACTTCGCCTTGCAGTCACGATAGTGGCTATCTGATGGCGAGCCTTGTGCCGTCGCCGCCGTGGATATAGTTCAGCAGCGCCAAGGCACGGCCCTTGGAGTAGGTGGGGTATTTTTCGCCGTCAGCACCCTCGCGTTTCTCTACTTCACCTAGCCCCTGGGCGGTTGTGGGGATGGGTGCGTCGACCGGAGTTCCGTCCGGTTTGAAAGCGACGACACGGAAAAGGTTTGTCTTTTTGCGGTCTTTGTCCTCAAAAGGGATTGCTATGTAACTCAAAAGCCTGGTTCCTTTCACAAGTGGTGGGTGAACGCTTCCCAACCTAGCAGCGTTGGGCAACCAGCCCACCCGCCGTTGCAAGCGTCACGGTCGGGGGTTATCGTCCTGCGGCCCGTGGGGCCTTGGTCGATACCTCGACAAGTCTGCGTGGGTGTGAGGCTTGTCTAGGTGCGCGGCCACACACGCCGATGCGATGTGTACAGTGCGTGCAACCGGGTGGGTGCGCATTGCAGGTATCACCACCGTCTTCCAGGGCATACCCTAAAAGGACAGTTTAGGAATTACATCCATCGTGTTTAACTCGCTGTTCGCTAGGGTGGGTTTATGAGTAATGAAACAGAACCGTCACTACCTCTAGACATTCCTGAACAACCAGAGGTGGTTACGGGGCAGAAAATCGGTTACGCGCGTGTGAGTTCCAAAGATCAGAATCTTGACCGACAGTTGGCGGCGTTGAAGAAGGAAAAAGTCTTCCGCATCTTCACTGACACGGTGAGTGGTTCGTCCACTCAGCGGCCCGGCTTAGATGGGGCGCTGAATTATGTGCGCGCCGGCGATCAACTCATTGTGGTGAGCATGGACAGGCTTGCCCGTTCCCTTATCGACCTCCACCGCCTGGTCGATGATCTCACCGAACGCGGAGTATCCGTCAAGTTCCTCAAAGAGGGGCAGACCTATTCTTTAGATTCCAGTCCGGTGGCCAAGCTCATGCTTGGCCTACTCGGGTCTGTGGCGGAGTTTGAGCGTTCGATTATTCGTGAGCGCCAAGCCGAAGGCATTGCCAAAGCCAAGGCGCGCGGCGTTTATAAGGGGCGGGCGAAAGTCCTCGACGAGGAACAAGTAGCGCAGGCGCGCGAGTGGGTGGGGGAGGGGATTCCGAAAGCGGAGGTTGCCCGCCGATTCGGCATTGGGCGCACCACACTGTATAAATACCTCGCTGACTAGCGAGCCGTTAGAGGTAGTCGGCAAGCGAGAAAAGGGCGATCGCCCCCAGGATGAGACCGAGGAAAATCCCGGTATCAATCCAGTGCGATTTTTTCACTGGCCCCTCCCACGGCATGGTGGCTGCTATGGCGACACCAACGCGCACTGCTATAGCAAGCAGACAGAAGGCGAAAAGCGTCAGGAGCTCTGCCACCCGGCCAAACAGACCGGCGACGATAATTGAGATGACTGCCGCCCCGAAAATTACGGTGCTGGTGCGAAGCGATGGACGAGGTGCGGGTGAAGGATTTTTTCTACTCATATGGACACCATGTCATATGGGTGTGCACGCTCCCCCGAACAGAGATTTTCCCAGCTCGCGCATGATAGACACGCGTATTGGGCGACTTTTATCGGCCGGCGGACTCGCGTGCGTTAGCCGCGCGTGACGGTGGGTTTGTGCGGCAGGTGCCAGTTCAATTGGCAAAGGAGCAAAATCAAGAAAAACCGTCAACCCATTGTTGACTTGTTTAGTCTCCCGTCGGTAGACTACTGTTATGAAACGAAACGCCGTCATCAAGAAATTGAAAGCGGAAGCCAAGCGGCGCGGTCTTGAATTTGAGGAAATCGCCCTATCGCGCCATGACGCTTATCGGGTAGGCAGCACAACCCGAACCTTAGGTAGGCACCGTGAGATTGACGATGTGACAGTCAAGAAGTTTTTCGACCAATACGCCCAAGAATTAGGTAAAGGCTGGTGGAGGTAATGACCACGACATACACAGTAACCGCAGAACGCGGAACCAGCGGAGTATGGGTGCTCGAATGCGCCGAACTAGGGGCAGTGTCCCAAACTAAGCGGCTGGCTAATGCTGCCGACGAGATGCGCGAAGCACTGGCCTACCAGGCAGGCCTAGACCCAGACGAACTCAACATTATTGTTGATGTTGTTCTCCCACCGGGCCTTGCGGAAATGAAAGCTCGCGCCGAAAAAGAACGCGAAGAAGCGGCACGACTGGCCGCTGCGGCACAGGCAAGCACTCATGACCTCGCTGTTGCAATGAGAAACGCTGGAATGACCGTGCGAGATATGGGAACAGTCCTCGGAGTGTCTTACCAGCGCGCCCAAAAGCTCGCAGCATCCTAAACACTGAAAGCGAAAGTCGCCCAGTACGCGTGTCTATCATGCGCGTGCTGGGCGATTTTTCTCGACCGGTGGACTCGTGTGCGTTAGCGGCGTGTGACGGTGGGTTTGTGCGGCAGGTGC
The DNA here is from genome assembly GCF_030503735.1 of Corynebacterium tuberculostearicum. Next base: position 12,939 of record NZ_CP073099.1, read on the forward strand.
CAGCTGGTGGCGTGGCTGGCGTTAAACGGCTCGGTCTGGTCGATGATTTGGCGTCCAATCTTGGCTGCTTCGCGTCCAAAAAGTTTGTTCAGCATCTGTCCGGTGGCGGTCGCGTCGGCGATAGCCGCGTGGGACTGCGGGTTATTCAGCCCAACATGGTCAAGCAGGGCGGAAAGTTTGTAGGAGCGCAGGGACACCATTTGCTTAGCCAAGGCGATGGTATCTACGAATGGGAAGTAGACGTCCTCCCCGTCTGAGGTGGTGATGCGGTCGGCTTCAGCAAGAATCATCTTGGAATCGAAGGGGGCGTTGTGTGCCATGAGCACCATGCCATCTACACGTGTGGCGAACTCGGTGTAGACCTCTGGGAAGGTGGGTGCGTGGGCGACATCAGCGTTGGTGATGCCGTGGATGTGGGAGTTTTTAATCTGCTTGCCGTCAGGATTAATCAGCGTGTGCCATTGGTCGACAAGCCGGAAGGATTCATCAAAGCGGGCGGCGGCGAGTTCAATGATGCGGTCGTAGCGCTTGTTAAACCCCGTGGTCTCTGTGTCAATGATGGCAAAGACTGGCCTGCCCGCCTGCGGGTGGGCAGCGTTGTCTAGATGGGGTTGCCCGCAAATCGTGGACACGTAGTGGAGCTACCTAGTGTTTAGGCAGCTATTTCTTTTTTACTGGTGGTTAGACCAATGCGGTTTTCGAAGTCGACGGGGCTGACCATTCCGAGTGCGGAGTGCCGGCGCCGGCGGTTGTAGACGACTTCAATCCAGTAGGCAACGGCTTTGCGTGCAGCATCACGGGTCGCCCATCGCTTACGGTCGTAGAATTCAGTCTTTAGCGTCGACCAGAATGACTCAGCCATCGCGTTATCGAAGCACACCCCGGTACGCCCCACAGACTGGGCAATGCCCAGGTTGCGGCACACCTCCCAGAGCTTCTCACTGGTAAACTGCGTTCCTCGGTCAGCATGAAACACCAGCCCATCAGGAACGTCACCACGCAGCGTGTGCGCCATCCGCAGGGCCCGTTCGACCAAACTTGTGTCTTGAACGCTATCCATAGCCCAGCCCAGCACTCTGCGGGAATGGCCGTCGCGGACCGCGCACAAATACAGCCAGCCCTGGCCGGTGCGCAGGTAGGTAATATCCGACATCCACACTCGGTTGAGCTCACCAGTATCAAACATGCGCTTGACCAAGTCAGGAAGCGTGGACTTACGCTTGGCTTGAATCGTTGTCACTGGGACAAAGGCCCGCGGGGAAATCCCTTCAATGCCCATCATGCGCATCCGTTTAGCCACAGTCTTACGATTAAGCGAAATGTGGTACCGCTCGATAAGTTCTGCGGTGATCCGCGGAGCACCATAAACCTCGTCGGAGTCCGACCAAATCTGATGAATCTTACGGTCAACACCATCGTAAAATTCTGCCCGATTATCTTCGCCGGATAGCCGCTTCTGCTGCGCATGGGCCCATTTGTAATATCCAGACCGAGACACTTTTAATAGCCGTGCCATGCGCTTTATGCTGTAGTTCGCCTTCTCCTGCTGCATTAATTCGAACTTTTCTGCTCGCGTTGCTTTGCGGCGAAGAAGGCTGTCGCTTTTGACAAAAACTCGTTATCCATCTTGGCCTCAGCCAGCTCACGGCGCAGACGAGCATTCTCAGCACGAAGATCAGCCTCACTCATCCCATCTGATGCTCCTCGGCGTTCACGTTCGAGTTTGACCCACCGGCCTAAAAGCCCGGCGGAGACACCAATCTCCTTAGCCACATGGGCAATCGGTCGCTCCGATTCGATTACCAAGTTCGCGGCTTCACGCCGGTACTCCGGCGTGTATTTCTTGCGCTGTTGACTCACAATGAACATCCTCTCCTACGGACACAAGATCCGCACAAATAGGGTGTCCACTAAACGAGGGTAACCTCATAGAGCGTTGTCTAGGTGGGTGAGAGTCTCGCGGAGCCGGTTGAAAAAGTTCATGCCCACCACACTACGGAGTGTCCCGGACACGCCCTGGTGGGCGTAGAGGACAGTGGGCGGATGTGTCAGGTCGTCGAAATTGGGGAGAGGTTTATTTTTGATTGTTTTTCTTTCCCCGTGGGGTAGTGAGGATGCGTGTGTGCCTTGAGTAGTGGGGTAGTTGTGTGGCAACCAAATCTATTGATTTGGGCGGCAGCCCAACGAGCCGTAAGGCGAGGCGGGAGCCTAAACCGTAACCCGTATTGAACGGTTTTGTTGGTTGATCACCCCTGGGTATAGAGATACAGGGATATAGTTATAAGCGACCTGGGAAAATAGGTAAATGTGCAGGTTAAGCCCTGTGGATAATGAACTGCTCCCCATTAGTTGGACTGAGAAATCAGTTACCTACTAGTGGGGAGCAGTTGTATGCATACACGTAGTTCGTTGTCGGCGGGGCAGCGGGAAGAATTGGTGGCCCTTTTCGAGCAGGGTTGTAGTTACTGGGCTGCAGCGCATCATGTCGGTGTTGGTGTTTATCCAGTTCGCGCTTTGTTTCGTCGGTTCTTGCTCCATGGCAAGCTGTGTCTTGTGGAAAAGCCTTCAAAGCAGCAGTACTCCTTCGAGATCAAAAAGGAAGTTGTCCAACGCCATCTCACTGGCGAGTCAAAGATGAGTCTTGCCCGTGAGTTTGGCCTGTCGTCAGACCAAGTGGTTGGATATTGGTCGCGGAAATGGCGCAAAGGCGGCGATGACGCCTTAAAACCGAAGCCGAAGGGCAGGCCTAAAGGTTCAGCTAAGCCGAAAGTGCTTTCTGAAGAAGATAAGCTACGTCGCGAAAACGAACGGTTGCGGGCCGAAAATGCCTACCTAAAAAAATTGCGGGACTTGAGGAATCAGGGACGCGCCTGAAAGTCCAAGCGATCGTCATCCTCAAGTCTCACCACCGCTTGGAGTACCTCCTAGAGGCAGCCGGTATGCCGCGGGCGACATTCTTCTACCACCAGAAACGACTCAGCGAGCCAGATAAGCACGCTGCGATCAAGGACGCTATCCGGGAAAGCTTCGAGGTTAACAAACATCGCTACGGCTATCGGCGAGTGTTGCTGGACCTGCGCAACAAGGGCTGGGTGGTCAACCACAAACTCGTTTACAAACTCATGCGCCAGATGGGGCTTCGGGCCAAGATCCGCCAACGCAGACCGTATATTTCCTACGCAGGAACTAAAAGTCGCATTGCTGACAACAAGCTTGACCGCAAGTTCACCCCAGACACGCCAAACACCGTCTTTGTCAGCGACGTCACCGAGTTCAGGGTCGCAGGCCGAAAAGTGTATTTGTCACCGGTGATGGACTTGTTCGACCGCTCAATCGTCGCTTACACCGTGGCTACATCGCCGACGGCAGCGTTTACCGCCGAATCCTTGACTAAGGCGATTGCAGCCTGCGCGCCGAAGCCTGGGTGGATGATGCACACCGATCAAGGCTTCCAGTACCAGCATTCCTCCTGGCGTAACCTGATCAGTGACAACGGCGGTGTCCAGTCAATGTCGCGAAAAGCCAACTGCTACGACAACGCAGTAATGGAGAACTTCTTTGGCCACTTGAAAACCGAGATGTACCACGGAGAAGTCTTCGACACCGTCGAGGACTTTAACCAAGCCATCGAAGACTACATCCAGTGGTACAACACCGAACGCATCCAACAACGACTCAAGGGCCTGACCCCGATGCACTATCGGAATCAGGCCCTTGAGTCCCTCACCGCCTAGAATTAAACCAGTCCAACTTTTGGGGGCCAGTTCATAACCTGGGGTTGTGTGGTAAATATGCGCAGAGTGTGTGGTAAATATGCGCAGCCCGACCAGCAAGAGGGAAAGCACCCCGAGGGGTGCTGCCTTTGTTTGTCTTGTTTGGGGTTAGTCGTTGAGAACGATCGAGACTGGAGGGCCGTAGAGCGATGCTTGACGTAGGTCGATCGTGGAGTAAAACTCGTATTCCTTGTTCAGCGTGGCGTCTGCGAGGTTGCCTCTTACTGCGGCGTCCTGCTCCCCGCTATAGCGTGCCAAGATGAACCCGGTTGCGCATGCCCAGGCTTCGGCGCGAGTCCTGAAGCATGGAGTGGTGAAGTACTCCTCATTGGTGGTGGGGTTGAAAATAACTGCTGTCGTCACAGTGGTCCTTTCTCTCGGTGTGACTCTTTTAGTGTATGAGCGCTGTGTGCATACCCCGGTGGGCTGAGGAGCATAGGTGACTACGAAAAGGGACTGCTCTCTTTTGCGCGTGCGCGCCCTAACGTTTTGAGCGCGCTCTGTTGCTCATACTGGTCAGGCAATGCGCCGGCGCATTGCCTGACACAAGCGACCTGCTATCTGGTCACCGGTGTTCATACTCTCTGACCATGGCCTATGGTCGCTGGCGCGCCTAGTTTCATGGTACAAAGCCCTAGGCGACTGGCCTCAGGGCTACAAGCCTTGCAGCGCGCCTCGGCTGCCTATGCATGAGAACGAAACTCCTGGAGCGTCCAGGAAAGACGCGCTCCGGAGCGTTCCTCGCCGAGACAGACCCGTACAGTGTCATTAGTTCGCCGGTGGTTTGCCCCAGTCAGGGCGCTTGGTTAGGTGCCACGACCCGCACGAGGGGCATTCGTAGATCCGCAGCGGCCCTGCCCGTCGCGACCGTTTCAGTGCTACATGCACGGCGTCATCATAGTGCTCGTGTTCGCGTTTACCAGTTTCGGAGCACAGTACGCGTTCGACTGGCGGCTTCTTCGACCTCCTCCGATGGTGCTTCATCACACAATGATTCTAAACTTCAGGTGTAACTGGCTCCTGTAGGTGACTGATGATGGTGGCAGCAACTACGAGCGCTGCGGCACCGAAGACTCCACCGGCGACCGCGACGGCTGTGTGGAAGCCTGTGAGGAACGCTCCACTGGCGACCATTACGCCGAGGACTGCGACGCCGACGACGCTGCCGGTCTGGCGGGCGGCATTGATGACTCCTCCTGCAATGCCGACATGTTCCGGCGGGGCCGAGGCCACTGCGGCCGAGGTCGCGGCCGGCATCGCGAAGGCCATCCCGAATCCAGCCGTGAAGGTCAACACCGCGACCACCACGTAAGGGGTTTCTGCGGTGAGCAGCACGAGGCTGCTGAAGCCGATCGTGCCGACTACCAGGCCGGTGAGCATGGTGGGGAACGCGCCCCACCGGGCGACGGCACGGCCGCCCAGCGGTGACGCGATCACGGCGCTGCACGCCTGTGGTGCCAGCGCGAGGCCTGCCAGCCACGGCTCGTATCCCAGGTACTGCTGGAAGAAGAGGGAGAGCACGAAGAGTTGTCCGAAGAAGCTGATGTTGAGCGCGAGCCCTACCATTGCGGCCACGGAGAACCGGGCACGAGTGAACAAGGCCATCGGCAGCATCGGGTCCGGGTGTCGTCGCTCTGCGATGATGAACAGGGCGAGGAAGACGCCCCCGGCGATCAGCGCGGCTACCTGCCAGGGTGACCATCCGTTTTCGCCTGCGGTGATGACTGCATAGGTTACTGCCACCAGCGTGAGCACGGAGAGCACCTGTCCGGGTAGGTCCACCCGTCTCGCGCGACTGCCCGTGAGCGCGGGAATTGCCCACAAGGTGAGCAGACAGCCGATAGCGACGATGGGGAGGTTGACCCAGAACACCGCCCGCCACCCGATCGTCGACACCAGCGCTCCGCCCAGGACCGGTCCGATCGCGGCGGCAACACCTCCTGCGCCGCCCCACAGCCCGATGGCGCGTGCTCGTTCCTTCGGATCGTCGTACACAGCCGACAGCAATGCCAGAGAGCCCGGCACGATCGCTGCCGCGCCCACGCCCTGGACGGCGCGACCAGCGACGAGGAACCCGCCTGTGGGAGCGAGGGCGCACACGGCCGAGAGCACAGCAAAGACCACCAGGCCAGCGAGGTAGACCCTGCGGGCCCCGAGACGGTCGCATGCGGCCCCAGCTGTGAGAAGGAACGCGGCGAACACGAGGGTGTAAGCGTCGACGACCCACTGCAGTGAGCCCACCGTCGTGTCGAGGTCAGTGCCGATCTCGGCGAGGGCGACATTGACGATGGTCGTATCGAGCATGACGATGAAGAAACCGAGGAGGGTCGCGACCAGCGCCGTGCGCCGATGCGCGGTCATACGCGAGACTCCAGCGAAGCCTCGGCGGGCGGGTGGCCGAAGTAGGTGCGCTTGCTCAGGTCTTGATCCCAGGTCCGGTAGGACCGGTCCAGCAGTGTCGGCAGCACCAGATCGAACAGGCGCCAGGACGCGGCGAAGTGCATGTCCCGGATCTCCCTGGCCGTCTCTCCCCCGGTGAGCGCGAGGAGTTGCTGGGCGACGAGGGGGCCCTCGTCGAGCCCAGCTGTCGTTCGCACTGCGGAGACTCCGCCCTGGGTCTCGTGGTTCTCGGCCATCCAATAGAACGGTGCCAGCCCCGCATAGCGGGGCAACGGGCTGGGGTGGAAGTTGAGGGCGTCGTAGCTCGGAACCGCGAGGAGTCGCTGCCCGAGCCGCAGCTGGTAGTTGGCGACGATGAAGTAGTCCGGCGCCAGGCCCCCAATGGCGGTAATGAATTCGTCGGTGTTGATGTGCGCCGGCCGCAGCGTATGCACATCCAGCTCGGCGGCGTCCTTCGCGAGGTCGAGGGGCTCGGGCTCATCGAGGTAGTAGTCACAGAGTGCGCCGGGTTCACGCAGCACCACAGCCGCCAGGATGACATCATCGTGCCTGGCAAGTCGGGTGAGGAAGTAAGAGCCAAAGACGGAATTGGTCTCGGTGAAGAGCACCATGCGTGTCATTTCGCCCACCACGCCTTCTCAACGGTCTTCGCTTCCCAGGTCAGGGTGTCGAAGAGCGCGTACCCGGGCTGCACAGGCAGAGGCGTACGGCCGGGCAAGTCCATGATCTCTTGGGCGAGGCGTTCAACGAGGACGCCTTCGGCCAGGGGCGGGCAGGCTCCGAAGATCGGCATCGTCTGCTTCTCCACGAACCACTCATCCAGCGTGCCTGGCGAGGGGAAGTCCTGATGCTCGGGCATGATGCGTTCCATCAGCCGGTGGATCACGTCCGGGGTGAACTCGGCATCCTCGGGGAGATCGTAGACCTCCTCGATGGGCATCGAGTCCTTCGTGTAGGTGAACACGACCGTCGAGTGCGCGACGGTCGGGATCTTGAACATGAACCTGCACCGGTCCGAGGCGCGGAAGGCGCGATGGAGGGCGTAGCGGTTGCTGATCTGGTAGAACTCCATCTGGTCCATCACATAGTCGCAGCCGTCCATGAACTCTTCAGCCGTGTCTGGGGTGATGCCCTCGGGGAAGACATCGATGTTGACATCCCCGGTCAGTGCGAAGACCTGCTCCGCGACGACTTCGGCCTTGTTGCGGCCGATCGTGTCTCGCCCGGCGCCGTACTGGCGTTGCACGTTAGTCAGGTCGAAGTGGTCGGGATCGGCCAGTTTCAGGTTGAGTGCGCCCATGCGCACCAAGCGGGCGGCTGCGGCACCGCCGATGCCCCCGGTGCCGACGATGCCGATCACGGCATCGCGCAACCGTGCTTGGCGTTCACGCTGTTCCTCGGTGGTGTCGCCGAGCCAACCCAGGTTGCGGTCAACGCGTTCCCAGTAGAAGTCCTCATCGTAGTGCCCGCGTAGCCGTTGGCGGTCCCCGTTCATCGCGATCGCTCCCTTCGCCTTCCTGATGCAATGAATCTGGTGAGTTCAGACTATGCCTGCGATTGTTCGGTCGTCACCGAACAGTTCCGGGTGCACACTGGAGGCATGGTTGCGCGCGTGTTTCCTGAAGCGGTCCCGGATATCTCGACAGTCGCGTCGGCTCTGGCTGACTCGTCGCGGGCGGCCATGTGTGCTGCGCTCATGGACGGGCGGGCCTGGACGGTTGGTGAACTGGGCAGGTACGCGGGCCTGGCCCGGTCGACGGCGAGCGAGCATGTTGACGTGCTCGTCACCCACGGTCTCGTCCACGACATTCGGCAGGGCCGGCACCGCTACATTCGCCTGGCCGGGGAAGACATCGCACGAGTGGTCGAGAGCCTTGGCGTGGTCGCCCGCTCGCCCCTGCCCACTCCTCACAGCCTCAGCGCGTCACGGGCGAATGCGAACCTACGTGAAGGCCGCACCTGTTATCAGCACCTCGCCGGTAAGCTCGGGGTGCGCCTGGCTGAACAACTGGAAGAGCACGAGTTCATCGACTCGCACTGTCAGGTCACTAATCAAGGTCATCGCTTGTTCATACAGTGGGGTGTGCCCCCGAAGATGCTCGACACGGGCAGGTCGTGCATGGACTCCACCGAACGCCGCTTCCACCTCGCCGGCCCTCTCGGCACGGGAATCTGCAAGACTCTGCTGGATAAGGAATGGCTTTCCCGCAGGGGTCGTACCCGGGCCGTGCGTCTCACTCCCGCCGGGCGGGCAGCGCTCAACGACGCGGGGATCTCCCTCAATGGGCCCGAACCCCGGAAAGTGGAGACGTGACCTCTTGGGCCTCTAGGCGCTCTAGAATGTCTTCGAGGTCGCGTCTAAAGCGTGGGTCGTCGATGTAGCGTCCCTGGGGCACTTAGTTACCTTTTTCTGATTCTTTGCCGCTCTTTTTCTTTGTCCTAAGATTCTAGAAGATAAAACGGCCACGTGGAGGGCAATAAGGTGTGTGGTTGTTGTGGGGTGTTTTGGTGGCAACCAAATCTATTGATTTGGGCGGCAGCCCAACGAGCCGTAAGGCGAGGCGGGAGCCTAAACCGTAACCCGTAGTGAACGGTTTTGTTGGTTGATCGCCCTTGGTATAGAGATACAGGGATATAGTTATAAGCGACCTGGGAAAATAGGTTTAATTGCAGGTGAACCCCTGTGGATAACTGCCTCCGTATCGGTAAATCTGCGCACTCGTATCGGTAAATCTGCGCACTCGTATCGGTAAATCTGCGCACTCGTATCGGTAAATCTGCGCACGCTTTTTCCGCGTATCGGTAAATCTGCGCACGCCGAACTGGGAAAATGCGCCGTATCGGTAAATCTGCGCACTCGTATCGGTAAATCTGCGCAGTCTGATTTGGGCAAAAAGAAAGCGCCCGCGTGGGGCGCTTGTCGTTTGGTGTGGTTAGTCGAGTTGGGGCTTTGGTGGGCGCTGCCGGATGGAGGTGGCGGTCTTGGTGACGGTTACTCCGTCCGTGTTGGCTTCGATGCCGGCGTTCGGCCAAACAGTCAGAATGTCGTGAATGGACTTCTTTATTTCTGCGCGGAAGTGTGCGACTTCTTGTGCGGTTTTGAGTTCTTTGGTGGCGAAGTTTGAGGCCATCATCTCCCAGGTGAAGGTGTAAACCTCTCGGTTGTTCTTGGCCAGCCAGTACTGCTTGAGGGTAAGCCAGATGTAGATGTCCATTGAGCGCGGCTTGGTCAGCTGGCGCAGAACGTTGAGGTCGATGGGGATGGGGGATTCTGCAATGTGCTGGAAGAACTGGGGTGTGAGTTTGAGGTAAGACTCAATGAAGCTGCCCTGGTTAGGGTCGCGCGTATCGAACCACAAGTCCCATTCGTCCAGGATTTGTGTGTGCTTTCCTCGTGCTCTGACTCCATCATCGGACTTAACAGTAATGCGAGAGTCGGACAGGCGGATCAATTGTTCTCGGACGATGGTGATTGTCCCCTTGGCTCCGCCAGTTCCGCGCTTGCCGATACCAATGGAGCTAAGGAATTGGTTCATGGAATGCCCCAGTGGAATACGCAACGCTTCTTCCTGGCTGATTTTCCCCTCTTTGAGTCGCCCGGCGTTTTCAACTGCGCGGGTAATCAAGTACGCCATGATGAGTCTGGGGTATTTGCCGTAGGGAAGTCCCTCGCCCGAATACACCACGATTTTCCCCGACGGGGTGATGATGACGCGTTCCTTCTCCTCGGTTTTGCGATAAGGAAAAAGTGCTTGGACAAAAAGCTTGGAGGTGTAGCCGACGTCTTGGGCTTGCAGGAGTTCTTGTGCGGCGTCGTGTTCTTGCCTGCGAGCTAGTTCTTTGGCTGCTTCGAGTTTGGCGCGCCACTCGTCTGGGTTGTGTGGGGGCTGCATGGTGCCGTGGTCTCCTTTCGGATTATCGACACCGCCCGTGTTGTGCTTTGCTCACTGTCCGTGTGGAAGTGGTAAAGTCTTAACCGACACGGACGGTGTCGTTTTTTGAATTGGACCCCCGCTAGAGCGCCAACTCTATGATGCGGGGGTTTCCTCATTTTTGAGGAATGTGCGCGCCCTGGACTTGAACCGAGGGTGTGTGCCGCTCGCGCTGCGCGCCCCACGAGTGTGAGGCGCGGCTTTTTATTTTCTCCGCCTATTAAATCACACCGGTGTGATTAATGGCTGGAACTTTCTCCGGAGAGTCTGCGCGTGGTGCGCGTTCTGCACTTATTGTACATGCTGCGCTGTGGAGTGTACTACAGCTCATATCCGTTATCGTCCTCTTGTTCTTCGTCTAGGGGCTGGGACGGGTCTTCTTCTTGGTCGTCTTCTTCGTCGTCACTGTGGGAAATATTGCTTGTTCCCTCTCCAAGGCCGAGTCCGTTGAGGAAGTCCATGCTTGCCTGGGCTTCGGGGTGGAGTTCATAGTCGTCGTCCTCGTAGCTATCGTCGGGTTCGCCGCGTTCGAGTCCTGCCAAGAAGTCCATGCTTGCCTGTGCTCCGGGGTGGAGTTCATAGTCGTCGTCCTCGTAGCTATCGTCGGGTTCGCCGCGTTCGAGTCCTGCCAAGAAGTCCATGCTTGCCTGGGCTCCGGGGTGGAGTTCATAGTCGTCGTCCTCGACATCATCGAGGGCAGTAGACGCGTCTGCTGCATCGTGCTGTTTTTCGTCATGCCGCTGCTGAGACTTATCGGCAAGGGCAAGATACTGCTGTTCTTGCTCGCGGTAGACCTCTGGGTCATCGAACTCGGCCTGCTCCTGGTTTTCCGTCGCGTTGGTATCAACCGTGTCTGCCGCATCCTCATAGGTGTCAAGGTCAGCGTTATCGTTGTGTTCTGGCTGGGTAAACGCCATGGTGGAAAGTTGCGCGTGCTGGACTGCGTGCGGGTTATTCCGGCGCAGCCACTCGTCAAGTTCCATGTCGGTGCGTGAGGTAATAGGCGGGAGCTGATTACGCTGCCCGGTATCCAGCCGGTCAAACTCTAGGTCGAGTCGGTAGCGGATTAGCCGGGCAATGTCTTCGGCGTTGTCAGTATCAACCGTGGCGTGTTGCATGGCTGCTCGCGGGTCGATTCCGGCATCAATCATCTTCGTCCACGCATGGCGAATAGGTTTAGTGCCCTCGTCGGATTCTTCTAGCTGCTGTATCTGATGTGCTGGCAGGGTGTCGATCCAGTCGGGCAGGTAGGCATCAATGAAGTCAGTAATGGCGTCATCGCGGCCAAGGTTCCACAGGCGGGTGATGCGCTCAGGGCTGGTTTGTTCGTCGATGACTTCGCGGACAATATCGTGGGCGGCGCGTGGGTTGGTGTCTTTGGATACGACGTAGTTAAAGACGTCGCGTGCTCCAGGCGCGTTTGCGTTGCCGATGTAGTGGTAGTGACCATCTTCAGCATCTGGGTCAAGGATGTGCTCGGTGACGGCATAGACGTGGTTGGCAAGCTTGCCACGGGTCAGTGCCACGTACATGCCTGCTCGGTCAACGGACTGGTCGATTACCGCGCGGGTGACATCCACGGTTGTGCCCTGAGCGCGATAGACGGTGGCCGCGTAACCGAGTTGAACGTTCTCGCGCACATAGTCTGCCGGGAGGTGTTTGATATGCCCTTTATCGTCGGTGGCGATAATGCTTCCATCGTCGCGAATATCAGCCAAAGTCAGCAGTTCACCGTTAGTCACCCGTGTGGTTGCCCCCGTGTTCTGGTCGCTGAAAACGCGGTTTTGGCGCGTGAGGATAGTATCTCCCAGACCAGCGCTCTCGCCGCGCGCGATAGTAATAGTCTCCTCATCGTTGACCTCGCCGCAGGCAATACGGTGGGAGCGAATCATAGTGTTTAGTGCCACCACATCTTTGTTGGTGGCGGCAATAAGCAGGCTGTTATGGCCGTGCTCAATATCAGAAAGGTAGTCGCTTACGGCACTTTCCAGCATGGCAGAGCGCCCACCGCCGTGAACCCAGCCGCGCTGATTGTAGAAGTCGAACGTGGAGGTATCACCCTCGCGCAGGCGCAAGCTGGCGGCAGATTGCTCACTGTCACCGCCGAAGCGAATGACCTCGGAGAGCTGGTTATCGGCGCGCTCGTTTTCTTTGACCATCGCACCAAAAAGCCCGCCGTTTTCGACTGCGCCGAGCTGTTTGTGGTCGCCGACAAAGCGCACCACTGCGCCAGCATCTTCGGCAATTTCAATCAGTGAGCCGATGTTGGGGGTCGAGACCATGCCGGCCTCGTCGACCAAAATCATGTCGCCGGGATTAATCTCAACCGGCAAATCTTTCACGCTATAACCATCCTTATTGGGGTGGTTTCCGCGCCACGTAAAGGTCAGTTTATCGACGGTCAGTGCCTGAGTTCCGAGGTCTTGGGAGAGCACGTCAGCAGCTTGTGCCGAGGGTGCTAGGCCGATGACTTTGTTTCCTTTTTGTGCCCATACGTCAGCAACTAAGCGCAGCGATGCGGTCTTACCAGTACCGGCAGGGCCAACACCAGTAGCAGCGAGTGTGCCGCAGTTAAGCAGGTAGCGTGCCATTGCTTCCTGGCCGGAGTTGAGCCTAAAACCGGCCTGCTTTTCGTGAGCATCAACAGCTGAATCAATAGCCGCTGAGTCGGCAAATTCGGCCACAGGTTCATCCAGTGCGGCGAGTGCTTTAGCTTCGGTATCCAGGATTTCCTGGGTGGTAAAAATCTGCGAATCGGCGAAATTATCGCGCGAGAATCCACGCTGGGTTTTAAGCCGTTCGGGCAAGTCCAGCATTTCAAAATCGTTAAGCGCAATGGCTTGTTCCTCCACGATTAGCTCGGTCATGGAGTCGTGGATGATGTTGCGTTCAGTCACCGACTCGAAGCGATAGGCCTGAAGTTTTTGCGCCACAGCCGTTGAAATATGGGACTTGCGGAAGTAGGAGCGACGCCGCTGCAAGGCCTCTAGCGCGTCGCGCATAACGGCATCAGAATGGGCGTCTACGTCGAACAGTGGGCGGGTGTTTTCGGTGTTTTCGCCGTGGGCATCGGCTATTGCGGCAAGGTGATTCGCACCGTCAGAAAGTGCTAAAACTTCCTTGCGCCATGCCTCGCGCAGCTCGTAGAGGGACTCTGGTTCGCGCTTGGCATCGCGGGTTTCCAGGATGGCTTTTTGCCACAACTGGTTCATTTCCTGCACGCTCGGGCTGGCCTGACGCTGGGCAATATGCTCTTCGACTAGGCGCTCATAGACGGGCAAAGCGTGAGCCCGACGCTTGGAAAAAGTGTCCAAAAGTTCCTCGGAAATACCGTCAATTTCCCACGTCGGTTCCTTACCAGAATCGCGCTGACGCGGGCTAAATTCCACGTCAAGATCGTTAGTAAGCAACGTCGTAAGGATGGAGTTATAGCGGTGGGAAATCGTCTGATTGAACTTCATCAACGTGTAACCATCAATCGACAACCAGCGCCCATCTTCGGCCTGAACTTTGTTGGACACAAGCACGTGTGAGTGCAAATCTGGGTCACCAGCACGGGTGTCATAGTGCTTAAATTCGGACGCAATAAGCCCTTTGGTTTTGACTTGTTCTGCGCCTGCTTTGCCCGAGCGAGTAAACAAAGCGTTGTCTTCCGTCCACTCTAAAGCTTCGGCAACAGCGCGGTGATGAAGCTCCTCAATGCGACGGGAAGTGTCTTCATCGGCGAGTGCCCAGAGCACAGAAATCGACTTCGCAGGCGAGAACGTCAGGTCAAAACCAGCCACAGATTGACGCACTTCGTCTTTCAAACCGTTGACCCAATTAACGACCTCACGGCCTGATTCTGGCTCGCGTCCGAACTCCTCAATGAAGAATTCAGTGCCGATTTCTTGAGCCATGTCAGAGCGCTGCTCACGGGTTAAAAGCGTCTTTTCACGCTGGCGATACTTACGTTCTGCGTCACGAAGAGCCACCAAAACCGGAATGTCATTGGTGTAATTGGCAAACGGCCTACCCAACTGAATGTCTTTGACTTTCGCCCCGTCACGCATGAGATTATCCGCGTCTGGATGCAAGCCTTCGCCGTAGAGTGCGGCCATGTTTTCTTCCGAAATTTCCGCGCCAACGTGAATATTTGCGTCGTTAAAACCGGATAGTCCGCGTCCAATCCAGCGCCCTGGCGGGGTGCCTTTGGCCGCGTAATACTTCGACAAACTTGGCTCA